>NZ_JBHVKW010000094.1:0-33614 GCF_042797905.1 Amycolatopsis sp. NPDC057786 | reverse complement strand
GCGCTGCCACTGGCCGCGGCGGGGCTGCTCAACCCGATGATCGCCGGCGCCGCGATGGCGTTCAGCTCGGTCTTCGTGGTCACGAACAGCCTGCGGCTCAAGGGATTCCGCAGCACGGCGAGCTGACCCTCGCTCGAGACGAGGCGCTCGTGCGGCACTTCCGGTGCCACACGAGCGCCTCTCTGTTGTTTCGAACTACTGTCCGCGCCGGACTGTCCTCAGTGGATTGCTTTGGTGGGCGCGGAGTGCCGATAGTTCACGGCAGATCTGTTCGCAGCGGCGACACATCCCCGGAGGGTGGTACGCGTCAGCCGCGCACGCTTCTATGCACCCGACTCAGCAAGGAACCGGCGAATGGCGGGCGCGAAAGCGTCGGCGAGGTCTTCGGCGGTGCGCAAGGTTTCCGAGAGGGAAACGGGTGCGAGACGGCCGTTGGGCATGACGCGGGCGACGTTCTCCGCCAGCGCGGTCGGATGCCGCTGGTCCATGCCGGGGAAGATCAAGGAGGGCGTGGTGATCGCGGCGAGCTCGCCGACGGAGCGGAACGAGCGGTCGTGGCCGATGGCGGCCGCGGCGGCGATGCTCGCGGGGTCGGAGCGCGGGATGGCGTCCCGGACCAGCGCGCCGATGACCGGAGCGAGGTCGGGCAGAACGGGAGCCCAGGCGGCTTCGATGCCGTCGGTTCGGACACGTTCGGCGAACGCGTCCATGAACGCGATCTCGGCTTGCTTCGCTTCGTCGTCTTCGATGTCTTCGACGCTGATCAGGATGGCGGCGCGAACCCTGCCGGGATGTTCGAGGCAGGTGCGCTGGGTGATCGTGGCGCCGAGTCCGGTTCCACCGACGACGGCGCGCTCTTCGCCTAGATGGTCGAGAAGCGCGGCGACGTCGTCGGAGTACTGGGTCCAGGTGTGCCGGGCCGGGTCGGTGCAGACCGATCGGCCGTAGCCGCGCACGTCAGGGAGGATGACCGTGTGCCGGTCCGCCAACCGCTCGGCCAGCGGGACGAGGCTGTAATGATCAGGGCCACCCCCGTGCAGAAGCACAAGGGGTGGCCCAGAACCGCGAGAGACCGCGTAGAGCGGACAGTCGTCGCCGCCGTGATACGTGATCTCCATTGTGGACACCTTAGTGGTGGTAGGCGTGCACCACCGCGTGTCCGGAACCGCGGCCGATGAGCCACTTGTTGACCGGCGTGGTGAGCACGAAGGCCACGAGCAGTGCGAAGGCGAGCGCGCCCCAGAACAGCCAGCTCGCGAGGCCGGCTTCCATCGCGCCAGGAACGACGACCATCACCGCGTTGTCGATGATCTCCATGACGAGGATCGACACGGTGTCCGCCGCGAGCGCGACCTTGAGGGCCTGCTTGAACCCGACACCCGCGCGGAGCACGCCACGCATGGTCAGCGCGTAGCCGAAGACGAACGCCAGCGCGACGGCGAGCACGATGGTCGCGACGTTGCCCCAGCCCAGCGCGGTGCCGATCACCATTCCGAGGACTTCACCGATGGCGCAGCCGGTGAGGCAGTGCAGGGTGGCCGACGCTGCCATGCCCCAGGAGACCTTGCCCGGTTGGTGGTGTTCGTGGCCTCCATTACCCGCATGTCCACCGTGGTCACCGTGGTGCTGGTGTTCGTGGTGCGAGTGGTCGTGCTCAACCGACATGGTTGTGTTTCTCCTTTGTGGACTGCTCGGCAGGCGCGGGTTCGAGTCCTGCGACGAGATTGAACGAACCGGTGAGCAGGTTGAGTGCCACCAGTCCCACCGTGTCGGCGATGATCTGGTCGCTCCAGCCGTGCTCGCGCAACTCGGCGATGTCTTCATCGCCGAGTGAAGACGGTTCGGCGAGGACTCGCACGGCGTACGCGATCAGGGCGGCTTCGCGCCGATCAGTGGAGGTGCCCTGGCGGGCCAGCGCGATGTCGTTGTCGCTGAGCCCAGCGGCTTGCGCGGCCCGTGTGTGTGCCTGCAGGCACAGTGCGCAGCCGATCCACTCCTGCAGGGCGAGTGAGATCTTCTCGCTGAGTGCCCGGGGAAGCTTGGCCCGCTTCATGGCGCGCGAGAAGTCGAGATAGCCCTGAAGGAGCGCGGGGGAGTTGGCCATCGCGGACACCATCGGGCCCGCCGAGCCACGCCGTCCGATGATGTCGCCGAGCAGCTCGGCGGACTTGGCCGGCGCGTCGGCCGGGTCAAGCGACTGAAGACGCTGCACGGATCCTCCTCATGCTGTCGGTCGGGCATCGGAGACTTTATACCCGTAGGGGGTATCTGTCCAGCGCTGATGGTTCCTAGTCGTCGATAGGCTCTGACTTTCTTCGGGCGACCGCCTTTGAGGTCTTCGATGTTCTACGTGATGACTCTTTGTCTCGCAACGGGTTTTGTGACGAAAACGTCGCCTGTGACGATCGTGACACTGATACCCCCGCCCGGTACTTGTGTGGCGAGGGTCAATCGGTCTACCTTCAACTCCGCAATACCCCCTAGGGGTAATAGGATCCTGAAAGGACGGTCGTCATGGCGGAGGCAACCCCGGACCCACGACGGTGGTGGGCGCTGGGACTCATCGCGTTGGCCCAGTTCATGGTCATCATGGACACCTCGATCATCGGCGTCGCTCTCCCCGCCATGCAGCAGGACCTCGGGTTCTCACCGGGGGATCTGTCGTGGGTCTTCAACGCCTATGTCATCGCGCTGGCCGGGCTGCTGCTGCTCGGCGGACGCCTGTCGGACCTGTTCGGCGCGCGGAAGATGTTCACCGCGGGCTGGGTGGTCACCCTCGGCGGCTCGGTGGTCGCCGCGGTCGCGGGCACCGCGTGGGTCGAACTGCTCGGCCGGGTGCTGCAAGGCGCGGGCGCGGCGCTGATCGCGCCGTCTGCGCTGACCCTGCTGATGATGCTGTTCGGCGCGCGTCCCCGTGAGCTGACGAAGGCGCTCGCGCTCTACGGTGCGGCGGCGCCCGCCGGTGGTACCGCGGGTGTGTTCCTCGGCGGCGTGATCACCGAGTGGCTGTCCTGGCCGTGGATCTTCTGGCTCTACGTCCCGATCTCGCTGCTCGCGATCCTGGCCACCGGCAAGCTGATGCCGTCTGCGCCCGCCCGGAGTGGTTCGGTCGACGTCGCCGGCGCCATCGCGGCGACCGCGGGCCTGGGGCTGACCGTGTTCGGCGTGGTCCGCGCACCGGAAGCGGGCTGGGACTCGGCCGGCACGTGGGGCGCGTTGGCGGGCGGTATCGCGTTGCTCGCGGTGTTCGTGCTGATCCAGCGCAAGCGGGAAGTTCCGTTGGTGCGGCTGGGCATCTTCCGCACGCCGAACCTCGGTGGCGCGAACCTCGCGCAGTTCCTGCTCGGCGCGGCGTGGATCCCGATGTGGTACTTCCTCAACCTGTACCTGCAGCAGGTCCTCGGCTACGGGGCCTTCGCCAGCGGGGCCGCGCTGCTGCCGATGACGGTGCTGATCGTGGTGCTGATGGTCGCGGTCGCACCGAAACTGATCGGCCGGTTCGGGCCGAAGAAGATGATCATCGGCGGCCTGTGGGCGCTCGCCGCGGGACTGGTGTGGCTGTCGTTCGTCAGCCCGACCGGCAACTTCCTCGTCGACGTCCTGCCCGCGTCGCTGGTCGCCGCGCTCGGTCAGGCGCTGGCGTTCATCCCGTCGCTCGGCACCGCCATCTCCAGCGCGAAACCGGAGGAAGGCGGACTCGCGTCAGGGATCGTGAACACCTCGTACCAGATCGGCTCGGCACTCGGCCTCGCCGCGATGACCGCGGTCGCCGTGTCCTTCGGCGCGGGACGCGTCGGTGACCCGGTCGCACTGACCGGCGGGTACTCGGCGGCGTTCCTCGGTGCCGCGGGCATCGCGATCGCCGGTGGCTTCCTGGCCATGGCCACCCTGCGGACCCCCAAGGCCCAGCCGAGCGAAGTCGCCGGAGGTGACCCGGCGGTCGTGCGATGACCGGCTGTACCACCGCGTGGAGGGCGAGACCATTCAAGGTCTGCCCTCCACACGGCGTTTCGCCTGGTCTTGCGATACTTTTGAGGCGGGCCCCAGGGAAGGGGATGACGGTGTCAGGCGGAGACAGTGGCGGCAGGGTGGAGCCGCTGTCGGTGGCGACCACCAGCGCAGAGCCCGGGCACGTGATCATCACCGTGTCCGGCGACCTCGATCTTGCGACGGCCGGGTTCCTTAAAGCGGAGCTCAGCCGGGCACTCGACCCGGTGCCGAGCAGCGTGGACGTCGATTTGAACGCGGTGGACTTCTGCGATACCAGCGGTCTGTCAGCTCTGGTCAGTCTCAACACTCGCTGTGTCGCCGACCGCATCGCCCTGCGGTTCCTGCCCTCGGCGACGATCCGCCGGTTGCTGTGGCGTACTGGACTGTCGGGCCTGTTGCCGGTCGGCTGAGTCAGTTATCAGCAGAAGGCCAGGCTGAACGCCCCCATGAGGGAGGCGGCGACGACGGCAGGTGCTGTCAAGCAGGCGACGCCGCCGAGCACGCTGGTCACACCGGACCGCAAGGACAGCTGTCGACGGTCCTCAAGCCGGCTGAGCCGGATCGAAGTGTCACCACCCGACATCGCGAGTGCTTTCCTCGGACCGCCGGTGGCCCCAATGGTGAGCAGCGCCGACCGCACCGGTCCGGCTCCACATTCCGCGGCCGCTGTCCGATCGGCGGCGAGCTCGACGAAGAGGCCGATCGCTTTCGGCAGTTCGCGCATGAGCGGGACGAAGTGCAGGGTCCTGCCCAGTACGTCGGCACAGCCAGTGAGCAGGTGGTGACGGCTGCGGACGTGGGCGTTCTCGTGGGCGAGCACCGCTCGCAGCTCGGCGGGGGTGAGCCGGTTACGCAGCCCGTTGCTCGCGACGATCATGGCCCGGCGTCCGCCCAGGCTGTAGGCGACCGGGTCCTCATGAGGCAGCCACAGGGTCCGGACGCGATCCGATGACCGGGATCCCGACAGCCGCAGCGCGTCGAGATGCCGCTCATGCAGCTGATTGCGGCGCTGTCGACGTCTGACCGAGGACACGAGCAGCTGGAGGAGCGCGAACGTCAGCAGGACACCGGCCGTACCGCCGACCACCAGGTCGAGCGACGGGATCCCGTCGTGACTGATCGTGGACAGACAGGCGTCGATCAGGCGCGTGATCTGATCCGCGGGGCCATGACCGGGCAGGGCGAGAAGGAGCACGCCGCCGACCGTGCTCACCAGCACGCCGATCGAGGCCATGAGCCACCAGGTGATCGCCGCCGCCGGGCTGCCCTGTGGCGTCCCGAGCCTCGCCAGGACCGGTGGGGAACACCAGCCGACGATCAGGACGCCGAGGAGGAGCGCGGCGGCGGGGATCACCGCTTTCGCTGCTTTCGGCGTAAGGCGCGGCGCAGGATGTCCGACTCTTCCTCGGAGACCGACTGCGCGAAGTGCAGCAGCACCGATTCCGGGTCGTTCGCCGTGTCGAGCACGTCACGAAGAGCCTGAGCGGTCGCTTCCTCACGCGAGGTGATCGCCCGGTAGCGGTATGCGCGGCCTTCCATTTCGCGGACGACCCATTCCTTGCGGTACAGGTTGTCCAGCACGGTCATGACCGTGGTGTACGCCAGGTCCCGCTCTTTGGCGATCTCTTCGAGCACCTCGCGGACCAGCATGGGTTCCGAACCGCGCCACAGCACGTCCATCACCGTGGCTTCGAGCTCGCCCAACCGACGCATGACACCTCCTGGCGGGAAGGATACCGTCCTGCCCTGCTCAGCCGACTATGCGCCTCGCGCCGATCAGGTGCCCGTCACCCTTCATCGAGCGCACGTCGACGAGTTGCCCTTCGGTCGGCGCGTCGACCATTTTCCCGCTGCCCACGAACATGCCGACGTGGTGGATGGCACCGGGATTTCCGGTCCCGTCGTCATAGAACAGCAAGTCCCCGGGCTGCAACTGGTCGAGCGAGACCGGCTTTCCGGCCGTGTACTGCTGGCGGCTGGTGCGGGGGATGTTGACGCCCGCCTGGCGGTAGGCCCACGAGGTCAAGCCCGAGCAGTCGAACTCGGCGGGGCCGGTGGCGCCCCATTCATATTGCGAGCCCCTTTTGGACAGCGCGGCCTGCAGGGCGTCGTTCGCCGCTCCGGGAGGGCCGAGATAGGAACCACTGTCCTGGACCTTGCCCAGCTTGGCCTTGTCCTGCGCCGGAAGTGCCCCGAGCGCCTGACGAACCTGCTTGATCTGCCGGTCGAGGTCGTTCTTCCGATTGGTGACCTGGTCCAGTGCCCACTGCGCGGCGGCTGTCGCCTCGCTCGCACGTTTCTGGGCTTCTGCGGCCTGTGCTCGACCTTTGGCGGCGCGGTCCAGTGCGGTCCTTAGGCCTGCGAGCGCGTCGGCCTTCTGCCCGGACAGCAACGAGATAGCCGCCGATTTCTGCAGGAACTCCGTCCGGCTGTCGCTGTCGAGCAAGGCCGCCAGCTGATTGACCGAAGAGGATCCCTGGAAATTCGCGGTGACGAGTTTGTCGACCTCACCCCGAAACTTCGCGATAGCGCCCTCCGCGTCCGCCAATGCCGTGTTGGCGGACGCGAGATCGGTGCCGGCCTGGGTGCTCGTGGCTTTCCGCGCGGTCAGGTCATCCTGCGCGGCGGAGAAGTCCTCCTCGGCTTTGGCGGCGTCGGCGCCGAGGCGCTGGTAGCGAGACATCGGGTCCTGCGCCTCGGCGGGCGGCGGCGCCGGCTGTGCACTCGCGGGGAGCGTGCTCAATCCGAGCGGGAGAACAATGGCGGCAGTCAAGACGCGCAGTGAAGCCGTACGGCGTCGGTGCGGTGTCACGGGTGCTGGATCTCCTGTCGTGTTTTCGAGCCTGGTCACGGACCGCCCCGAAGGCCCGCGGGTCACCGTAAGGTAACGAGCCGCACTTGTCCACTATTTCACTTAGTACTAGGTAGGTGGCATAGAGTAGCGAGAAGCCAGAATGTGATGGTCGCTACTGTTTGCGCCGGTACAGGCTCACCAAGGTCTCTTCGCGGGAGTCTTCGCTGCGCTGAGAACGGTGCACGCGACGCAGTCCGGCCATCTCGGCGATCAGATCGAGCTCATCGGCGATGTGGATGTGCGCGCCGTGTCGTGGCTCGATTCGCGCGGGCGACGTCGCTGGACGCACTTCCGCGAGAACGATGCCGTCCGGTGTGACGTGTTCGGCGGCCTTGCGCAGCAAGTGAATCTGAGAGCGCAGACTTTCCCTGCTGGTCAAGGCTTCCGAGCTCAGCGAGATCGAGTCGAAGTAGGTTCCGGCAGGCAAGGTGATGTCGAGATCGTCCACGTTGGTCGTGACGGTCAACAGAAATCCCGCATCCGCGAGAGCTGCCTTCATATCCTCGCCTGCCACGCCGATGTGCAGGACGCGAGGCTCCTGAGTCCATGAGTGCAGGAGCTGCACGAGGTGACTTCGGGTCGGTGTGACGATCCGGAGCGCATGACGCGACATCGATCACCTGTGGTCCGAGTCGGAAGAGATCTACGGCAAGTAGTACTAGACGTAATAGTACCTACTGACGGGGGATCCCGTCGAGACCCGGCGGCAGTGGATCAGCCCTGCGGGAGCAGCCCCTGCATCTCGCGGATCTCGGTCTCTTGAGCGTCGATGATCTTCTGGGCGAGGGCCTTGGCGTCGGCGTTGGAACCCTTGGCGAGTTCGGTCTTCGCCATGTCGACAGCGCCCTGGTGGTGCCGGATCATCATGCCGAGCCACATCTTGTCGAAGTCGGCACCCTTGGCCTGCTCGAGTTCCTTCATTTCGGCCTCGGTCATCATGCCGGACATCGAGCCGTGGTCCATGCCGGAAGTCGGCGCGCTGGGGGTCGCCGACATCGAGCCGTGGTCCATGGGCATGCTCGAACTCGCCGCGGGGCCCGCGCCCCACGCGGCCAGCCAAGCCTTCATCTGCTGGATTTCCGGGTCCTGAGCCTTCTCGATGCGCTTCGCCAGGTCGATGACCTGAGGGTTCGTGCTGCGCGACGGCACCAGCTTGGACATGTCCAGTGCCTGGCTGTGGTGTTCGATCATCTGCTGGGCGAAGGCGATGTCATCCGCGTTCTGGCCGGCCTGCTGCCCCGACGACGGAGCCGCCGGCGAGTTGTTGTGGTCCATGCCGGACATTCCGGCGTCGTTGCCGCTGCAGCCCGCGAGAACAAGCGCGGCGGTCATGGCGACACCGCTGACGATCAGTGATTTGCGCATGGTGAATACATCCTTGTTTGTCTTGCTGAAATGGGTGTGGTCGACGAGGAGACCCGTCCATCACACGCGCAATACGCACAAGGAGTTCAAAATCAGCCTGCCGGGCCGGTCCGGAGGTCTGGCCGGTGGCGGCGGGGCCCGCGGACCGGCCGGTTCGGCCGCCCTGAACACCGGATGGGCCCGGCTTAACCGGAAAAGCAGTCCCAGCCCGGCGAGCAGGGCGCCGATCGCACCGAGTACGGCGAGGCACAGGTGCAGAAAGCCGTGGTCGTCGTGCGGGGAGGTGGGATGGCCGCCGTCCTGCTCGGTGGCGGCGGTTCCTTCGCCGTGTCCGACGCTGGTGACCTGTGCCGCCGGAGACATCGCCGACATGCCGGTCGACGTCGTGAGGTGGTGCATCGCCACGAGGCAAAAGGCGAGCACGCCCAGCAGGAAGACCCGCTGGGTTCTGCTGAGCGCGCTCGCCGTCATGACCCAAGGTTACCTATCTGTTTCGGCGGATGCGGCAGTGTCATGGCTTTCACACCGCTACCGGGGTGAGGCGTTCGGCTTTGTCGAGTGCGCGCAGGCACCAGGCGCAGCCGGCGCCGATCAGGGCGAGGGCCGCCCATGGTGCCGCTGGTACACCGGCGTTTCTCGCGATGTCCAAGGCGGTGCCGGTGAGCAGGTTGCCCAGCAGGATGCCCACGCCGACCACGGTGTTGTAGAGCCCGTAGTGCGTCGCGACCAGTTTGCCGCCGGAGAGGGCGACGATCGTGTCCATTTCGAACGGGAAGACCACGATGGTCCCGAGTGCCAGCAGGGCGGCGGAGAGGATCAGCGATGCCCAGCTCAACGCCGGACCGGCGGTCGCGCCCGCGGTGAGCATGGGAGGGAGAAAAGCCGCTCCCATGAGCAGGAGGCCGACGGCGAGGCATTTGCCGGATCCCCACCGTCGTCTGCACCACGCGGTGATCCGTAGCTGTCCGGCGATCGCCAGCCCTCCCGACACCGCGAACAGCAGTGCCACCAAAGTGGTTCCGGCCACTCCGGGGCCGCCGACCAGGCGAGCCTCGAGGGGGAGCGCGAGATAGACCTGGAACGACAGGACATACGAGCCGATCATCGCGAGCGAGAACAGCACGAACGAGCGGTTGCCGAAGGCGGTCGCCCAGTCCTGTCTGATCGAGGTCCGTGCGGCCGCGTCCTTGTTGGCGCGCGAGCGAGGTGGCAGGGACCGTATCTGCAGGACGGTCAGGACCGCGAACACCGCGGCCGCGACGAGGCAGGTCACCTGGAAGGCGAAGCTCGTCAAGACCAGTCCGACGACCGGGCCCAGCAGAATACCCGCCTGGTAGAACACGTTGAACAACGCGAACGCCTCGACCCGCCGTTCTTCACCGGCGTCTTCGGCGAGGTAGGCCCGCACCGCGGGATTGAACAGCGCGCCCGCGAACCCGGTGGCCGCCGAGGCGACGATCAGTGCCGGAACCGAATCGACGAGGCCGAGCAGGGCGAACCCGCCGGTCCGCAGCGCGCATCCGGCGACGATCAGCGGTTTGTAGCCGAGCCGGTCGGCCAGCGTGCCGCCGATCAGGAACATGCCCTGCTGGGAGAAGTTCCGCACGCCCAGGATGAGCCCCACGGCCCAGCCCGCCAGCGCGAGATCCGCGGACAGGTGCCCGGCGAGGTAGGGCATCAGCATGTAGAAGCCCAGGTTGATGGTGAACTGGTTCAGCATCAGCAGCTGGGAAGGCCGGTCGAACGACCGGAACTTGTCGGCCAGATCCTTCACGCCCGCACCTCGGACGGGTCGATGACGTGTGCGCAGCGTGTCCATCGCTCGACGACCTGGTCAGCGGGATCATCGACGACGTCGGGTTCGTCCGCGGGGGTCTGTCCGAGCAGGCCGTTCGCCGCGCAGTAGTCGTCGTTGTAGACGGTGTCGAAGTAGCGGTGGGGACCGTCGGGGAAGATCGTGACGATCCGGGTGTCGGCAGCCTCGGTCCTCGCGAGCCAGCCGGAGACGAGTGCGACCGCTCCGACGCTCCACCCGCCGGTCGCGTGGTGTGACGCGGCGAGCCGGCGGCAGGTCCACACCGCCTCGGCGGGTGCGACCCAATGGACTTCGTCGAAACCGCTGTAGTCCACATTGCGTGGGTAGATACTCGAACCGAGTCCGCGCATCAACCGGGGGCGCGCCGGCTGGCCGAAGATCGTGGAACCGATGGTGTCGACGCCGACGACCTTCAGCCGCGGGTAGTGCTCGCGCAGGACCCGCGAGACCCCGGCCGAGTGGCCGCCGGTGCCCACCGAGCACACCAGGGTGTCGACGCGGTCGAGCTGGTCCACGAGTTCCAGGGCGAGCGGTTCGTAGGCATCGACGTTGTCGGGGTTGTTGTACTGGTCGGGGCAGTACGCGCCGGGTTCTTCGGCGAGGAGCTGCTGCACGCGGTCCCGGCGGGCCTGTTGCCAGCCGCCGGTGGGGTGCGGGGCGGTGACGAGCTCGACACGGGCTCCGTGTGCGGCCAGCATTCGGTGCACGATCGGTTCGAGGCCGGGGTCGGTGACCACGGTGACCGGGTGGCCGTAGACGATTCCGGCGAGCGCGAGGCCGAGTCCCAGCGTGCCGCTGGTCGATTCCACGATCCTCGCATCCGGGGCCAGGTCGCCCCGTTCGCGTGCGCGGGCGATCATGTGCAAGGCGGGGCGGTCTTTCATGCCGCCGGGATTGAATCCTTCGAGCTTCGCCCAGAAGCCGCGGCCTGGCGCCGCGTCCGGTTCGTCGATCCACAGCACCGGGGTGTTGCCGACCGCACTGGCCGGGTTTCGGCCGTGCGTGCTGGTCCTTTGGCCGGGGAGGGTGGTCCCGGGCACGGTCGGGCCGTTGGGGGACAGGGGTGTCCTCATCGAGATCTCTTTCAGTGAATCGTCGCGGGGCGCGACGGTCGAACGGAACGGGGTGGGCTGGGTCGTTCAGCCCGATCACGTTCGCGTGACACAGATCTCGATGAGCAAGGCACGTCCGGGTAAGCACGGATCCCGTCCCGGGCTCCCATGGCCAGGGGAATGAACCGGCAAGTGGAATAATCCGGTAAACGTATTCTCGACGGTAATCGCCGACCACGTCGTATCCGTCGTTCCTCGCGTACCGCGATGAATTGCGTCCGTGGTCGTGTGTTGCTTGTGTGCGTGGTGCTCAGGTTCGCAGTCGTCGGTCAGTGGGGCATGTGTCACGGCGCTCGTGGCGACATGCTCGTCCGCATGGGCGTGCGCTTGCGGGAAACATTGCCCCAGCTGCAGCGACAGAAGCCAGAAGAGCAGAGTGACGAGCCACAGCATTGGCTTCACTCTGCGACGCGGCGTAGTCGGATAGCCTCTCACAGTTATCGGACCGTATCAGCAAAGATCTTCCGTCTGCCACCTTCAATCGTATTGGTTCTAATGCTCGCGAAGAATTCACCCGATTTTGCGCCTAGCTACTACCCATGGTAGTTGAGGGTGAACTTTATTTGAACACAGCGTGATCGAGTGTCGATCAGGTTATCCTCACGTCCCGGCATGCGGGAATGTCGGTCGTTGTCGATAAGCGGGCCGATGACCTCACGTTGCCTTTTGCGATTAATCGGATTGAATATATCGCGTCGATGATACGAAAAGGCGGGTGCGGAGTCATGCGGGACCCCGCACCCGCCGGCACGCGTCGCAAGGGGGAGGGACGACGCGAGCGGTGCGGAACGCTACGAGAGCGCTCTGACAAATACTGATACTAAGTGTAATAGTAGTTGTTTGGCAAGTCTTTACCTTGCCGTGTCGGGACACCCTTGTTGTGGTGCCTCGTTACTCAGGGATGGCGAAGCAGCCCGGTCAGAGTGACCTGGACAAGGCGCCGGACGGCTGCCTTCGACCGCATCCCGTCGGCCGCGGTGAGCGCGTGCAGGCAGAAGGTGGCGAGCTCGGCGGGCGGGACGTCTTCGCGAAGGTCGCCGGATCGGGCGCCGTCGGCGATCAGTGTCTCGACGAAACCCCTGAGATGCTCTTTGGCGTGTTCGACGTGTTCGCCCCGGTGGAGCAAGGCGGCCAGTTCCGTGCCGTGGTGTTCATGAGAAATCAGGGCGTAGGTCTCGAGAACGGCTGTGAGCCGGTCCAGCGGGTCGGTGGCGCGTTCCTTCGCCGCGGTGAGCAGGCTCAAGTGGCGAGCGATCTGGCGCTGGTGCCAGGCGATCAGGATCGCCTCGACGTCGGAGAAGTACTTGTACAGCGTCGCGCGGCCGATCCCGGCGCGCTCGGCGATGTGCGACATCGTGACGCCGGTCAGGCCACGTTCTCCGACCAGAGCGGCGGCGGTGTCCAAAGTCGCGTCCCGCACTGCCTGCCGGTGCGTTTTGATCGACTCATTCCAGATCTTGGGCACTGGATCAGCCTACGCGTGTCCTTGCTTTGCGCTGCCCGTAGCGCGTCAGTCCTCGCGGTTTGTAGACGGCCAACGCCGTGGTCGCGAGCAGGATCAGAATCGCGGCGGCGGCGTCGACGACGAGTTGGGTCCGCATGCCGGACAACGGCTCCAGTGGCAAGGAGGGCTGCCCGGCCGTGGCCGCGACGTGGTCGATCACTTGCGTGTGCACCAGCAAGACGACCGTGGCCAAGGTCGTGAGCAGCAGCTTGAACGTCACCCAGTAATGCCGCAGCAATCCCCACGCGGTCCCCCAGGACTGGATCAGGCCCGAAATCAGAGCGGCGAAGCTCAGGGGCACGATCACGAACCACGACACCATCTCCGTCGCGAGGTACGCCGCCCGTGCGGACTGGATATCTTCAGTCGCCAGGCCGACGATCGCGAGCGCCAGAAACGCCGCCACGGCACCGAGCCAGCCGAGCGACGTCGCGATGTGGACCGTGAGCGACAGCTTGCGCAGCCGCGGAGTCATCGGTGCCCGCCGATGTTCACGCCGGCCAGGTGCAGGACCACGAAGATGATGAGCAGCGTGATCGCGACCGCCGCGACCGCGAGTACCCAGCGAGGCCTCGGCTCCGGCCGATCCGCGGGTTCGGTGTCGGCTGGAATGTCCGGACGGTCGGGTGGTGTGGTCACGGCGGCGTCCCTTCGGTGGATTCGAGCGCATACGCTAGCCTTTTTAGAGACACTCTGTCTACGGTCTGAGACGACATGTTCGGAGTAAGTGGAGCACTGCCGGAGCCGAACGGGGAGTTGACGTCCGGGCTCCGTATCATCGCGGTCGTGACTCGGACAGCCCGCCGGACGACGGCCTTGCGAGGACAGCTCGCACGGCTTATCGCCGCACTGGCCGTCTTCGCCGGCTTGGCGTTCGCCGTCGGTCTGCAATGCACCGAAGGCATGGCGATGCCGATGGCACATGGCATGGCCTCTGCGGAGACGCACACAATCTGCGACTCCGCCGCCGTCGCCGCGAGCCAGGCCACTGGGCACGGGACATCATCGTCGGAGATGCGGGTTGCCGTCCCATGTGCGGCGGAAAGCGGCGGCACGCTCGATCACCGGGATCTGGGCGGGACGCTGGCGACCTGCCTCGCCTTCGTCTTCGCGGTCTTCGCGGTCGTCGCGGCGGTCGCGGCGCTACCGCCGTCACGCTTGCGGGGCCTGGTGACGGCCTTCAGGCGGGAGTACGCGGTAGTGAGCCGTGCCGTCTGGTCACGTACCCCCCGACTCGAGGAACTCTGCCTTCTGCGGATGTAGAAGGAGTCTGCCCGCACGACGGCCGGTTGATCGTTCCGGCCGCTGTGCCGGGCACGCGCTCATCGACTCCTTCCCACTTCCTCGCAGGAGGCTTTTCGCATGAATCTTGCTGCTGTCCTGGTCACCGGCTTGTTCGCCGGCGGCGTGTCCTGCGCCGCGGTCCAAGGTGGACTCTTGACCGGATTGATCACCCGCCAAAAGGCCGCAGCCGCCTCACCGGCCACGCCGGCTCGCCGCGCCAAAGGTCGAACGCAGTATCACGGGAACACTCAAGCCCGTTCCGAACAAGAGGTGGGTCAGCGTGGCTGGCGTGCTCAGCTCGGTGACGACCTCGCGCCGGTCGGCGGGTT
This sequence comes from Amycolatopsis sp. NPDC057786, assembly GCF_042797905.1. Lineage (NCBI taxonomy): Bacteria > Bacillati > Actinomycetota > Actinomycetes > Pseudonocardiales > Pseudonocardiaceae > Amycolatopsis > Amycolatopsis sp. NPDC057786. Next base: position 19,360 of record NZ_JBHVKW010000094.1, on the reverse strand, counting down.
CCTCGTCGGCAAGCTGGTTTCGCACACGATGCTCGGAGCACTCCTGGGAGCCGTCGGCGGCGCGGTCGAACTGTCCGTCGGCGCCCGCACCTGGCTGCAGATCGGCGCCGGTCTGCTGATCATCGTCTTCGGGCTGGCTCAGCTCGGCGTACCTGGATTCCGCAAGATAGTCGTCGAACCGCCGATCTCGTGGATGAAGATCGTCCGGAACCGGGCTCGATCGCAAGCCGCGCTGGCACCGGCGCTGCTCGGCCTCGCCACCGTCCTCATTCCGTGCGGGGTGACCTTGTCCGTCGAAGCCCTGGCGCTGACCTCGGGCAGCGCGTTCGCCGGCGCGGCGACGATGGGGGTGTTCGTACTCGGCACCGGTCCCTTGTTCGCGATCCTCGGCTACGCCGCCCGCAAAGCCGCGACCGCCTGGCAAGGCAGGCTCGCCCTGGTGACCGGGCTCGTGGTCCTGGCGATGGGCTTCTACACCCTCAACGGAGGCCTGGAACTCGCCGGATCACCACTGTCGGCCAGCCGCATCGCCCAAGCCGTCGGCGGCTCAGGCGCAGCGGCCGACACCGCGGCCGCATCCACAATGGACGGGAAACAGACCGTGGTGATCACCGCGCGCACCGGTTCCTACAGTCCGGAGAACGTTCAAGCGAAATCCGGCGTGCCCACCACGCTGGTGGTCAAGTCGGAAGGGGCGCAGGGCTGCGTGCGGTCGTTCGTCATCCGCGACGAACAGAAGATTCTCCCTGTCAAGGGGGAGACCCGGATCGATCTGGGCGTACTGGAGCCAGGGCGGCTGGATTACGCCTGCGGTATGGGCATGTACACCGGCGTCATCACCGTCGTCTGAGTCCAAGGAGTCCACCATGGCATCACCCGAGAAATTCATCTTCAAGGTCGACGGCATGCACTGCGGCAGCTGCGCCTTGCTCATCGACGACGCGCTGGAAGACCTCCCCGGCGTGCTGAGCACGCAGACGACCAGGAAAAAAGGGATTAGCACCGTCGAGCTGGACGCGGACCGAAGCAGCGTCGACGACGTGGTCAAGGCGATCGAGGGGCTGGGTTACCGCGCAACTCAACGACCCTGATCGTGGGCCTGCTCGGGCGTGGCGTCATCGGATCCATGCCTGCTCGCTCGCCGCAGCAGCAGGTAGCCGAGCGCCACGCCCAGTACGGCGCCGACCGTGTTGGCGGCCTGGTCGGACAAGCTGCAGTAACGGCCTGGGATCAGCGTCTGCAACGGCTCGATGAGAGCGGGAAGCAGGAACGCGAAAAGCAACATCGGCAGAGCACGTTTGGTCGCCAGGGTCGCCGCGCAGGTCAGGGGAAGCAGCAGCAGGGCGTTCAGCAGAGTGCCGCCGAGTCCGCCGCCGGAATGCAGGAGCCCGTCGACCGGGTCTGCGGTACCGATGGACAGGCAAGAGTGAAACTCGTAGACGCCCGAGTCTTCACCGGGAGTCAGGGTGATGGCCAGGCTGGCGGCGAGCAGCATGAGCGTAGTCAGGGTGGCGTTCCTGCCCCAGCCAGCGCGGGCCGCGAGCATCTTGGCCAGCGGCACGCTGACCAAACAGCCGGCAACCAGGGCGACCAGTGTCCAGCTCGAAATGGGCACGTGGGTGCCGAAGACCGTCACTGTCGCTCCTCGCTGTCGCCCGCGTTGCCAGATCGGATCACGCGCCGACCGTGCTACTACGGGTTCTAGTAGATAGATCGCCGGCGTGGCGCTCGCCGTTTCAGAGGAGGAGAGTCATGGGCTCCGGGCAGGCCGGGCTCGCTTCTTCGTTGCGATGTCGGCCTTCATGGCTTGGAGCAGTCGGACGACCGGCGTCAGGTCGTCGACTTCCTGGCGGCAGCTCCGACAAAACCGAATGTGTCGTTCGAAGTCCGCTCGTTCGGTCTCGTCGAGGATGCCGATCAGGTAAGCCGCCGCTGAGATGCCGAGTGGGCAGAAGCTAGCCATTGCGCCTCCTCGGGCCAGGTCCAGGCTCTACTATAGACCGTAGTAGAGCCTGGAGTCTGCCATCGACATGACGGATGACGTGAGGGTGAGGATTGCGTACCGGTACTACCGTGGTTAGTATTACACTCGTGCGAGTTTCCCTGCTGGTCACTCGTTACGGCGCGGCGGGTGCGGACCTGGTTCCTGTACCCCAGGTTCGCACCCGCCCGTTGCCGATTCCGCTTCCTTGGGTAGGACTGTGACCGGTCGCGTTCTCGTTTCCCTGAATCGCGATCGCCATCGTGGGCTGACGATCGCGGCCGCCGTCTTCTTGGTGGGGGCAGTGACGTTGCGTCTGGTCGGCGTGCCGACGATCGATCTTCACGGACCGCTGCACTATCTGGGCATCATGGACCCGTTGTGTGGCGGTACGCGGGCGACCTTCTTCTTGTTCACTGGGGAAGCGGCTGCTGCTGTCCGCTACAACCCGCTGGTCTTCCCGCTCGCCGTCGCGGTTCTCTGCGTGCTGGCCCGCTCCGGCATCGGGATGGTCACTGGTCGTTGGCTGGAGATCCGGTTGTCACGACGATGGCGGCGCGGCGCCGTCGCCGTACTCATCGTCGGGATGGCCGTCTTGTCGGTTCGTCAGCAGTGGAACGCCGAGTTGCTGATGCAGTCTTGGCCGGTGGCCAGATCCTGAGCGCGCTCAAGCTCCAGTCAACGGGCAAGCGACGACAGCGACCGAGAGCAGAACGCCGGCACCGGTGATCATCGGAAGCGTGGTCATCGTCGCCGCGGCGAGAACGCACGCCATGACCCGCTTCATTGGCCCCGCGGGTGCGCTTCCGTTCGCCAGCACGGCGAGCCGCAGCTCCACGCCGCTGCCGCCCATGGCCAGTGCGCCGTCCGGAGTGCCATGCCCTGCCACGCTGAGCAGAGCCGAACGCACGGTTTCGGCGCCGTGTTCGCGCACCGCGGCGGCATCCGCGGCCAGTTCGACGAGCTTGCGCACGGCCGAAGGAGCCTGACGGAAGAGTGGGAGGAACGGCAAGGCCCTCGCGAGTGCGTCTACCCAGGTGATCACGTGGTGATGCCTGCCACGCAGATGGGCGCGCTCGTGGGCCAGCACAGCGGCGACCTCGGCGGCGGGCAGATGCCGTTCGAGCCCTTCGGTCGCGACGATGACCCCCCGGCGATAGGCATAGCTGAATGCCATCGGTTCGTCGTGGTCCAGCCACCAAGTCCGTGGGCAGCGGTCGTCGCAGCGGGCGGCCATTTGCAGGGTCTCGAGGTGCTGCCGGCGGATGCGAGCACGTCGTCGCGCGAATTGCACGACGATGACGGCGAACCGGAGGGTCAGGAGCGAGACGAGCGCGATGCCGGCCAGGCCCGCGAAGACTTCGGCGCGTGGGGGAGTGCCGTGGGAGATCGCCGCCAGGCACTCGTTGACGATCGACATCACGGTGGTGCCGGCACCGTGGCCTGGAGACAGCAGTAGCACGGTGCCCGCGACGGTCGCGGCAAGAACGCCGACGGCGGCGAGCAACCAGGCGACGAGTAGCGCCAAGGGGTCTGCCCGGGCCGGATCGATCTTGTTCAGCAGGCCGGGCGTGAGCCAGCCGGTCAGGGTCGCGCCCAGCAGGAGTGCGAGAGCCGCGGTCATCCGCGGGCCGTTCTGCGCAACCCCTTGCGCAGTACCGCTGATTCCTCGGGGGACACCGTCGTGGCGAAGTGGAGAAGGACGGCTTCGGGGTCGCCGGACTCGTTCAGGACCTCCCGTAGCGACTTCGCGGCGGCTTGCGCACGGCTCTGCGCAGGGTGGTAGACGAACGCCTTACCGCGTCGTTCGCGTTCCGCCCACTGCTTGCGATGCAGGTTGTCGAGCACTGTCATCACCGTGGTGTAGGCGAGGTCCTTGCCGGTGTCGAGTTGCTCGAGGACTTCACGAACCTTCAGTGGGCTTTCGGCGCGCCACAGGATGTCCATCACCGCACTCTCGAGATCGCCGAGACCGCGCATGAGACCTCCCTGTTGCCCGTCTTGGCCTGCTTGTTGCCGCCGCGTCCGCTGTCTACTAGGCCTGATCGTACCACGCAGCCTCACTGAGGCGGTTTGCGACGAAACGGTTGTTCGCAACTACCCTTGATAGTAGTTTGACTACTATCAAGGGTAGTTGTCATGGCTGCGGGGAGGTCGGCGGTGAAGATTCACTACGGGGACCGCGATACCGATCTGGACGGTCTGCCCGGCGGTGAGGACTTCCGCGCCCGGTTCGATGACCCGTTGTTCGCGGCCGCCTATGCCGCCTCATATCAGGGGGCAGGGCCGGCTGAGCGGTACTTCTCATCGAGACTTCATGCCGTGTTCGAGGTCTTGGACCGATGTTCCGGTGGTGACCTTCTCGACGTCGGCTGTGGGCCGGGAGTCTTCGTCCGGCGTGTGCTGGACGCTCGCCCTGGAGATTTCCGGATCACCGCCGTCGACAGATCGCCCGCCATGATCGTCGAGGCCGCGGGCAGCGCGGCCGATGCGGAGATGGAACTGGTGGTCGGTGTGGCGGAAGCGCTGCCGTTCCCCGACGCCGGTTTCGATGTCGTGGTCGCGATGGGAATGCTGGAGTACTGCGATCATGCCGCCGTCTTGCGAGAGCTCGACCGAGTTGTGCGCCCGGGTGGGATCGTCCTCGTCAGCATGCTGAACCCGCTGAGTCCATACCGGCTGTTCGAATGGGGCGTCTACTGGCCGTTTCTTCGACTGCTGGGTCGAGTCGAGGGTTTGCTCGGCCGCTCACCCGAGCGGCGGCACGGTGTGCCGAAGTCGGGTATCCGGGCGCTTTCGGCCGGGCGGTTGTGTCGACAGGTGCGGGCGGCCGGACTTAGCCCCGTCGACGTCGTCCACTATGACCTGACGCCGTCCGTGCCGCCGTTCGATCGGCTTCTCGGCAAGTGGACGCGCCGGCGCGAACGACCGGCGGACACCGTCACCCGCGGTTTCCGCCGCTGGATGGGCACCGCTTACCTTGTCGTCGCGACCGGTTCTCGATGATCGATGAGCAGGGTGATCACCACGGACACCATTGCCGACACGACCACCACACCACCGGTCAGCTCTGCGGACCACTGAAGTCCGCGCGTCCATTCCAGAGTGAGCATCAAAGCCGACCAAAAGAGGAGCGGCACTCCGGCGGCCGTCACCAATGCCAGGGTTCGCGTGGAGGCGCCTGACCGACGCGCGACGCCCAGTGCGATGTCTGCGGTGAATCCCGCAGCCGCCGCTGCGACGACGAACCAGGCTCCGGCGAACGCGAAGTCGACAACTATGGACGCCAATGTCGCGTGCGCCACGACGAATGCGGTCACGACACCGAACGGCAGCCGCCAAGTGCGGAGGAGGTAGACCAACGGCAGCACGATCACCAGCGAGGTCACGATATAGCTGCCCAGACCGGCCACCGCCCTCGATTCGGTGGCGACGTGTTCCGGTGTTCCCTCGGGGAAGTCTCCTACCGCCTGCAGGGGCGAATCGGTAAGGAAGGCCGACAGGAAACTCAACGCGAACGCGGCCACCGCTGACAGTGCGAGTACGGCCACCACGATCGGCAGAAGCCGTACCTTCGGCTGGTTGCCTTCCTTGGCGCGCGCGGCCAGCAGCGGGCCTGAAAGGAGCAGGCCCGCACCCGCGAAAAGCAGCAGGTGCGACGGGCTCAGAAGCGCGTCGATCCCCGCCTCGATACCGAAGATCTCGTGCCAGGCTATGTCCGCCGCGCCGCCGGCCGCGAACATTGCCGCCCCAATCAACGCCCAGCCATATCCCTCCGGGGGTGCGAAGAATGCGGTCAGGACCGACGAGCCCGTTCGTCTGCGCCAGCCCATTACGACGAGCCAGCCGCCGAGTGCTGCCAGGCCGCCGTAAAGCGCTCCGTGCCACGGGGTGAAGAAGGAGTCGGGCAGACCGAGCCAGTGTGCCCGGCCGTCGAAGAAAACGGCGACGACGATCCATAGCCCGAGCAGGGCGGCGCCGATGTCCTCCCACTGTGTACTCGCCGTGCGGTCGTCCGCCGCGGTGCGCTTTGTGGTCCGATCGGCCGGCATTGTCTGTCGTGTGACCATGACTGCCTCCTGGATATACGGGCGGAGGGTATGCAGTGCGGCCAGGATATACCCCGGCGGGGTAAGCGGCAAGATCTGGTTTTCTTACTTGCACCAGGCATATTCGCGCAGTGTGTGACATGGCTCGCTACCTACTATCCACCATAGTGGTAGCGTGCCGCGGCGGTGAGCTTGTTCCCGACCGAGAGGTGTGTTCGTGGCCGGCAATCACTCCGGAACCGGAGTCCGCATGCGGACGGCGTTTCGGGCGGGAGTCTTCCTCTTCGGTCTCAGTGCGGGCGCCGCGGCGGCCGCGACGCAAACCGGAATCAACGATGATGCGGCTCCGCCGCCGCTGGAGCCGGCGGTGAACGCGGCATTGTCCGGCGGTGGAAGTGCGGCGGCCGGCATGTTGCTGCCGGTCGTTCCGCGGCAACAGCGCGACGAGGTAGTGGTTCTGCGGACCGCCGAGCGTGTCCGGCAGGACAGGGTAGCGCGGGTGAAATCGGCGAAGGAGGAAGTGGCGCGCAAGCAGGCCGAGGAGGCCGCCCGAAAGAAGGTGTATCCGCCGGTGACCGGCGTGATCACATCGAACTTCGGTCCACGGTGGGGTTCCACTCACTATGGGCTCGACATCGCCAACAAGATCGGCACTCCCATTCGGACGCCGATGCGAGGGGTAGTGATCGACGCGGGGCCTGCTAGCGGGTTCGGGCTGTGGGTTCGCATCCGGCATGACGATGGGACGATCACCGTTTACGGCCACATCAACGATTTCGGGGTACGTGCCGGACAGCGTGTCGAGGCGGGGCAAGTGATCGCCGAGGTGGGCAACAAGGGGATCTCGACTGGTCCTCATCTGCACTTCGAGGTGTGGGAACCCGGCGGTCGCAAGGCTGATCCGTTGCGATGGCTGAAGGATCGTGGGGCCGACGTAGGCGATGAGAGGTGAGTGCGACTGGTGTGCCGTCCGTAGCAATCTACTATGCGCGATAGTATCGCCGTGTGTGGCGACGAGACTTGAGACTTGCTCGAGCGCTGCGGTGCGCACTGCGCTCAGTCGTTCCAGCCGTGCTCGCCGGATTGATCCTCTACGTCAGCCTGGCGCCCCGGAGCTGGTGGTGGCTTGCGCCGGTGGCGTTCGCCGTACTCGGGCTCGCCTTGCATGGTCGCCGGTTTCGGCAGGGCGCCGGTCGCGGATTCCTTTTCGGGCTTGCGTTCTTCGTGCCCCAGCTGTCCTGGCTGCAGGATTTTCTCGGTGCGGATTTCGGGCCGTGGCCCTGGCTGGCGTTGTCGGTGACGATGGCGCTCTACTTCGCACTCGTCGGTGGCCTGTCCGCCGCGGTTCAACGTCTTCCCTGTGCACCCGTCTGGATGGCGGCGGTGGTCATAGCCGTGGAGACGCCGCGTATGTGGTTCCCGTTCGGTGGATTTCCCTGGGGGCGTATCGCGTTCACTCAGCCGGAAGGGATCTTTCTGTCGCTGGCCTCGTTCGGTGGCGCCCCGTTGGTGGGCTTCGCGGTGGTGCTCTGTGGTTTCGGCATGTCGCGGCTCATGGTGCGCATGTACGAGATCGGATGGCGATTTCGCCGCGTCCTCGTCGGGCCTGTACTGGCCGTCGTGGTGCCGATTGCCGCCGGGATGGGGACGTGGCCGAGCGTCGATGGCAGCGCGGAGGCCGGCAATCGGACGGTCGCGGTACTGCAGGGCAACGCACCGGATCGAGGATTGGCCTTGCTCGGCGAGCGAGATGTTCTGCGCGACAACCATTTCGCCGAGTTTCGGCGGCTGAAGGAACGGGTTCGCGAGGGCCAGGTTCCGAAGCCTGATCTGGTCGTCTGGCCCGAGACGGCGGTCCGGATACCTGCTGATGGAGACCGGCTCGGCGCGCTGGTGAACGAACTCGGCGTCCCGGTACTCGTCGGCGCACTTGAGCGTCTGCCCGATGGACGCAGCCAGAACGTCGCCGTCGTTTGGAAACCTGGCGAAGGACCAGGGCAGCGCTATGCGAAACAGAAGCTGGTGCCGTTCGGGGAGTACATGCCCGCACGCGAGATCGCCCGGTTGGTCACTCCCTTTGCCGACACTGGCGAAGACATCTCGCCGGGAACCGGGAGCCCGGCAGCTTTGCGGCTGGCCGAGACGGTCGTCGGCGCGTCGATCTGTTACGAGGTCGCCTACGACCAGGCCGGCCGCGACGCCGTCCGCGCCGGGGCCGAACTGCTCACCGTGCCGACCAACAACGCGTGGTACGGGCGAAGCGAGATGACCTATCAGCAGCTCGCCATGGCAAGGTTGCGGGCCGTCGAACACGGCCGCGCGGTGCTGGTCGCCGCGACCAGCGGGGTCAGCGCCATCATCCGGCCCGACGGCACGGTCGCCCGCGCTTCGAGCCAATTCACCGCAACGACACTGATCGACACGGTCCCGCTGCGACGGGATCTCACGATGGCCGATCGGCTGGGGTCTTGGGCTGAGCATGTGCTGATCGCGGCGGCGGCAGGGGCTGTTGCCGCCGCGCTGGTCCTGTGGGTGGGGTCCTGGTCGTCGGAGCGGCCGGCTCCCGGGTTTCTCCGGCGGCGAGGCAAGGTCGACTCGAATCACTGCAAGAGCTAGTACTATCTAAAGTAGTAGATAGCTCGATTCGTGAGGAAGTGCGTCGCTGTGGGCAAAAAGGCACGGAACAAGTCGTCGAAGACCACGACCCGCCCGGAGCAGCGCACGGCGTCGGCACAGCGGGCGGCGGGCCCCGCGCGGACCAGCGGCGTCCTGCCGCCCGCGCTGGCCCGCTCACGGCCGGCTCCGTCCGTGCCAGTAGCTGTCAAAACCAGGCCCGAGACCGGTCCGGCGGAGACCGGCGGACGCACGGGACAAGGTCGCGCGGCGGCGGTGGGCTGCATGGACGGCCTCGCCGCGGAGGTGCTGCCACACGGGGTCGCGGCCACCTACTGGTTCGAGGCCGCCGATTCCGGCGACCCGTACACAGCGTTGATCCGATTCACCGGGATGAGGACCGATGCCACTGGTAGGCCGGGCCCTGGTGACCGGTTCGACGTGATCGAGCGCCTCGAGATCATTCCGGGTAGCGGACGGACGGCCCTGACGACGAAGGTGCCGGGCGTCAACCCCGGCACCTGGCGAGTCACGGCGAGGCCGGACACGGCGATGGGACGAGGCTCAGCCGCGTCGAGAGACCTGCCGAGGCGGGTGGTCGACGTGGTCGCGCGGCCGGGCGTCCTGGGGCAGGGCCCAGGGGTGCGGTTGCTGTCCTGGCCGCTGCTGGTCGGCCTGGGTGCGGTGGTCGCGCTCGTGCTGCAGGCGTTGCTGGTCGGCCGGTCCGGATACGGTGTCATGGGGATGCTCGCCGTCTCTCTGATCGGCTGCGCGCTCGGGTTCGCCGGGGCGAAGGCGTGGTACCTCGCGCTGCACCGACGGCATCCGCGCACGTTCATGACCGCCGGAGCCTGTATCCAGGGCTTTCTGCTCGTCGCGTTGGGTGTGGTGGCGCTCGGTGCCGGTGTGGTGGGCATCCCGATCGGGAAACTCCTGGACTTGACGACACCGGGCATCTTCCTCGGAATGGCCATCGGCAGGCCGGGCTGCTTCCTCACCGGATGCTGCGCGGGAAGGCCGACGAGTTCCAGATGGGGCCTGTGGTCCTCCGACCGGAGGCTGGGCGTTCGCCGGCTTCCGGTTCAGCTCGTCGAGGCCGCCGTCGCGCTGGCGATCGGGATCGTCACGCTGACTCTCGTGCTCGGCGTCGAGCCTGGGGTCGACGGGATGATCTTCACGGGTGCGGTGGCGGCCTACACGTTCGCTCGGCAGGTGCTGTTCCCGTTGCGCAACGATTCGCGAACCGCGACCGGCCGTGCCGTGACGATGGCAGCCTGCGGGCTGGTGCTCGCGGCGGCGACCATTCTGGCGGCGGCTTAGGACGGCTCCGACTGGACAGGTCCGTCCGTGCGGGACCGCGGCTGACGGCCCGCTTGGATGTCGTCGAGCGTGCTCGCGAGCAGCGGGGGGTCGGTCGGCCCGGTGATCTTGGCGACGATGGTCCCGGTCCGGTCGATGAAGAATGTTTCCGGGATGCCGATGACGCCGAAGTCCATGGCGGCGCGGGAACGAGGGTCCGTGACGTACTGGTACCCGTTGCCGCGGCCGAGTTCGTCGAGGAACCCGATCGCGGGTTTGCGCTGATCCTGGTAGCTGATCCCGACGAAGGTCACGCCTGCCTCGCTGTACGCGTCAGCCGCTGCCACGAGTGTTGGCTGTTCTTCGCGGCAGGGGACGCACCACGACGCCCAGAAGTTGACCACGACGATCCGGCCGCGTAGCGACCCGAGGTCCAGCTCTCCCTCGCGTTCCAGGTAGGGCAGGGAGAGCTCAGGCGCGGGCTTGCCGATCAACGGCGTGTCCACCAGCGTGGGGTCCTTGCCGAGGCGGGTGCCGAGCAACGCGCCGACGGCGACCGCGGCGATGGCGGCGGCGAGCGCAACCCAGCGCAGCCACCGCATAGTGGAGGTACGGGGATCCGCGAATTCGGTGCTCATCGGCCGTTCCTGTCCAGTTCACGGCGGGCGGTGGCGATCATGGCCTCGATATCGCGGCGGGTTTCCGGGAGCAGGCCGCGCCGGGCCTGGAGTTGCTCGAGGGTACGGAGCGCGGCGGCCGGATCGTTGCGGCCGAACAGTTCGACGTTGGCCCTCATCCACAAGGCCGTACCCGCCGCATCGCCGCCGGCGGGCAACGGCGCTGTGGGTGCGCTGGTCTGCGTGACCTCGTTGCCGGTCACGAACCCGTTCTCCGGCCTGGGCTGTACCGACCCGGGGAGGACGACGGCCGCGGCGATCCCGGCGACCAGCACGGTGACGACGTAGGCGAGCGTCCGCGCGACACTGAGCCGGGACGGTGCGCGGGGACCGGGCTCATCGAGACCGTCGAGCCGGGTCATCGCGTCCGCGGCTGCTCGCTCGTACTCCGTGCGCAGCCGTTGCCCGGCCGCAGCCGGAATCTCGCCGGTACGAATCTGCACTTCGAGCGCAAGCAGATCCCGGAGCGCTTGCTCACGCTCTTCCTCGAGGTGTTCTCGTTCACGGTTCACAGGAGATCCTCACGACGGTACGTTCCCCGTGCTCGCTCCAGGGCCTGTGCGACCTGATTTCGCTGGTCCTCCGGTACGACGAGGACCACTCGCCGACGTCGCAGGACGACGCCGAGTCCGGCCGCACCCGCCAGCACACCTGCCACCGGCAGGAGCCACAGCAACAGCGTCGGGCCGTGCGCGGGCGGGTCGAGCAGGACCCAATCGCCGTACCGGGAACGGAAGTAGTCGACGATCTCTTCCTCGTCGCGGCCGGCCGCGACCTGTTCCTGCACGACCTGCCGCATCGCGGTGGCGGTTTCAGACGGCGATTCGGCGATCGACACGCTCTTGCACACCGGGCAGCGCAGCCGTTGCTCGAGTTCGTAGGCCCGGTCGCCCGGCCCGCCGGTGCCCAACAGCTGGGCCGCCACGATACCCAGCAGGATCAGCACGCCGGCGATGCAGGCGAGGCTGACGACTCGGCTATGCACCGGCTTTCGCCTCCTCCGAAGGAGCCGTCTCGGCGGCGGACCACTCCAGGCGACCACGTCGCCGCCCGGTCAACGCCCACAGCCCGCCGGCGGCGATCATGAACCCGCCGACCCAGAGCCACGACATCAGCGGGTAGCGGTAGAGGTTCACTGTCACGTTCTCCGGCGTGAGCTGGGCGAGCGCCACGTAGATGTCCCGGCCCGCCGTGCTCCACACGGTCGGCGTACCCACCGCCTGTGGCTGATTGACGAAGGTCTCGAGCCGGGGCTCGGCCGTCCATACGACTTGACCGTCTTCGCGGAACACGAGGTGCGCGTCACGCAGCGTCCGGTCGGGTTCGACGTGCTGCTCGGTGGTGTCCAAAGTGACCGTGTACCCGGCGAACTCCGCCGCCTCTCCTGGACCGAGGGCGACAGTGGCGCGGCTCGTGGTGGCGCCGGATACCGAGATCGCGACGGCGACGACGCCCACGCCGATGTGGGCGAGCTGCCCGCCCCAGTACGCACGTTGCCCGGTGATCAGCCGCCACAGCCCTCGCGGTCGCCGGTTCGGCGCGGCGACCAGCAGCTGCCGGACACTCGCCGCGGCGATCGTCATCGCCAGGAACACCACGGCGACGGCGCCGACGGAGCGGAGGCCTGCCACGGTCACGACCGCCGCGGCGGCGCTGCCGAGCAGAAGCGGTACGCGTAGCCGTGTCCACAGCAGCCCCGGCGTCGCCCAACGGTAGGGCGTGAAAGGGCCCGCGCCCATCGCCAGCAGGAGCGCGAACGACAGCGGTACGGCCATCCGGTCGAAGAACGGCCGCCCCACCGACACCTGTCCGCCGTTGAGCGCCTCCACGAAGATCGGGTAGAGCGTGCCGAGCAGTACGACGAACGCGAACAAGCACAGCAAAAGGTTGTTCACCAGGAACAGGCCCTCGCGACTGCCGAGTCGCAGGGATCGTGTTCGCGTGGCGATGTCCTCGCCGCGCAGCGCGAACAGCGTGAACCCGGCCACCAGCACCACGACGAGGAATCCGAGCAACGCGGGGCCGACGCCGGACTGCGTGAACGAGTGCACCGACGCGACCACCGACGAGCGGGTGAGGAACGTGCCGAGGATGGTGAGCGAGAACGTCGCGAGTGCCAGCACGAAATTCCACGCCTGCAACATTCCGCGTTTGACCTGCACCACGGAGGAGTGGATGAACGCCGTTGCCACCAGCCACGGGATCAGCGCGGCGTTCTCCACCGGATCCCACGCCCAGTAGCCGCCCCAGCCGAGGACCTCGTAGGACCACCAGGCGCCCACGATCAGACCCGCGGTCAGGAAGGTCCAGGCGACGAGGTTCGCCCGGCGGGTCCGCACCAGCCAGTCGACGCCGCCTCGGCGGAGCACCAGCGCCGACATCGCGTAGGCAAAAGACACCGTGAAGCCGACGAAGCCGAGATAAAGCAGCGGCGGGTGAATCGCCACCATGATGTCGTTGCGCAGCAAGGGATTCGGGCCTGGCCCGTCGATCGGCGGAGTAGCCAGGATCTTGAACGGGTTGGCGACCGTGGTCACCGTGCCGAAGAAGAACGCGGCGACCAGTCCCATGACGCCGAGTGCGCCGGTCCCGAGCCGATCGTCGGGACCGGTGAGCTTTCGGCCGGCGACGAAGATGTATCCGGCGAGCACCAGCGTCCACAGCACGATACTGCCGCCGAGTCCGGACCACGCGCTGGTGATCGTGAACAGCAGCGGGGTCGCGCGCGCGTGGGTCTCCGCGACGTACGACATCGCGAAGTTGTCGGTCAGCAGCGCGGTTTCGAGAGCCGCCATGGACAGGACCGCGCCACCGGCCATCACCGAGGACGCAGCACGTAACTGGCCGATTCGCACTGTGCCGGGACGGTATTGCGCGCGGAAGCCGTACAAGGCGAGGACAAGCGAAGCGGCCAGGCCGAGCAATGCGCCACCCCAGCCCGCGGCCGGTACTACTTGCGTCATCGAGGATCACCTCCAGGACCCGGTTGCGGCGTCGGGCCCGGCGGACGGTAGTTCTCGTCGTGCTTGACGATCATGGTGTCCGAGAGGAATTCCGTGCCACGCCACGAGCCTTCGACCACCACGCCGATGCCGGGCTGGAAAAGCTGCGCGACCGGGCCGGTGTGCAGCACGACGACCGCGGCGCTGTCCGGGCGCACCTCGGAGGTCACGACGAAGGCGAGCCCGTCGGCGGTGCGCCGCTCGCTTCCCGGACGGACGAATCCACCGAGCTGGAAACGCCGGCCTTCGGCGTAGTCGGCGTGCTTGGCCAGCGCCTCATTCGGCGTGAGGTAGTAGACGAGGTTGCCGTTCAGGTTGCCGAAGAGGAGGACGCCGACGAGCACCGCGACAACGCCGATGCCCGAAACGGCGAGCAGCCGGTATCGCTTCACCGGTCACGTCCCAACTCGCGCTGGACGGCCCTGGCCCGCTGGACCAGCTTGACCGTGTACGCGGTGAGAACGCCGAAGGTGACTACGAAGCCGATGATCACCCAGGTCCATTCAGGCATCGTTCGCCGGTCCTTCCAATCGGGGTGCGGCGACCGCGAGGCCGGCCAGCCGGCTGTCCGCGGTGGCTTGGGCGATGGTGAGGTCCTCCTCGAGCGAGGACAAGCGAGTTCGGGCTCGCAGCAGGGTGATCGCGAGCAGGGTGAACCCGAGCACGTTGACCAGCAGCACCAGCAGCATCCGATGGTCGATGGACGGGTCGCCCGGTTTCAGGACGGTCGGTGGCTGATGCAGCGCCCGCCACCACACCACCGACAGGTGCACGATGGGCACCTGCACGAACGCGACGACGCCGAGCACGGCCGCGCGCCGTGCCCGCGCGGCATGGTCGAGCGTCGCGCGCCGGAGGGCGAGATAGCCGAGGTAGACGAAGAACATCAGCGCGGTCGTGATCAGCCGGGGATCCCACGTCCACCAGACGCCCCAGACCGGTTTGCCCCACCAGGAACCCAACGCGATCGTCAGACCGGTGAACAGCACACCGACCTCAGCGCTGGCGGCCGCGAGCCGGTCGAAGCGGTCCTTCCGCCGCCACAACCACAGTCCGCTCGCCGCGAAGGTGATCACGAAGCACAGGTAGGCCGTCCACGCCGTCGGAACGTGGAGGTACATCAGACGCTGGTACTCGCCCTGGACGCGGTCCGGCGGCGCGAGGACGGCGCCGGTCAGCCCAGCGGCGAGCACGACGACGGTGGCAGCCGGCAGTCGTCGTCCGAGCGGGTTCATGCGTTCTCCTCACAGGCGTTCGCGCTCAGCAGCAGACCGAGCCAGCCGATCGCGGTGGTGGTGACCAGCATCAGGAGCCAGGGCCACGGATTCCGTCCATAGGCCGCCGTCTTGATCACTTCCGTGGCGCCGAGCAGCAGCGGAAGCGCCAGCGGGCAGACCAGCAGGGGGCCGAGCGTGCCGCGCCCGGCCAGGCCGCGGACGACGGCCCCGGCGAGGGTGCCGAGCGCGGCCAGTCCCGCGGCTGTGACGGGTAAGACGGCCGGCAGCCATGCCCAGCCGCGCATCGGCGGCTGGTAGAACACGACCAAGGCGGGCAGCAACAGCATCTCGAAAGCCAGCAGAACGGCCGTGGTCGCGATCGCGCGGCCCGCGAGCCTGGCCGCCGGGGCGACTCCTGCCAGACGCAGCATCCCCAGGTGTTCAGGTGAATCGGTCGTGGATTGCCGCAGGGTGACGAGCAAGCCGAACAGCAGGATCACGACCCAGTACATCCCCAGGCCGAGTTGCGCGAGCAGCGGGCGATCGGCTCCGACGGCCAACGGCACGAGCAACAGCGCCACCGCACCGAACGGCGCGATCACCCAGAGCGTCTCACCGGCACGGCCCTCGATCCGCAACTCGGTGCGGGCGACGGCACGGGCCTGCCGCAGCGGCGTGGTCATCGGTGCTCACCTTCCGGCGTGAACTCGTGGACGCACGGCACCAGCCGCCCGCCTTCGAGAAGAGCGAGCCGGTCGGCCAACGATGTCAGCCGCGGGATGTCGTGTGAGACCACGATCGCCGCGCCGCCGCGGATACGGACGCGGTGCACGACCAGATCGACCAACCCGAACGACGCGGGATCCAAGCCAGCGTGGGGTTCGTCGAGCAGCAAGAGCTTCGGAGCGGTCAGGATGACCCGTGCGAGGTCGGCGCGGCGGAGCATTCCCTGTGAGCATTGGTTCGCCCGGCGGTGAGTCGCCTGTCCCAAGCCCACGAGGTCCAGCGCGGCGGTGACTGCAGAGTCCGGTCGCCCGGTCAGCGTGGCTACGTAGCGGAGGTTCTCTTCCAGCGTCAGCAGCGGATGCGACGCCGACTGATGCCCGACCAGTGCGATCGACGACCTGACGCTCTGGGCCTCCGGCGTGCCGAGCCGCGCGCCGAGCACGGTTCCGAGCCCTCCGGCCGGTCGCAGAAGGGTGGCTAGAACGCGAAGCAACGTGCTCTTTCCTGAGCCATTGGGGCCAAGAACACCGAACACCTCGCCGGGGCGCACCACCAGATCGAGTCCGCGCAGGACAGGACTGCGGTGGACGCTGACGTCCAGATCCGTCACGGCCACCACGGTATCCCGCTGCTCTACTAACATCGCTAGTAGATTACAGTCGGCTGGAGCCGACCACTCGTCCGGGTTCCAACAGGCAGGTTCTGACGTGGAGTTGTACGCATCGCTGTCGTTGGCCATCGTGGCGGGGATCATCTCGTGCACTTCGCCGTGCGTGCTTCCGCTGCTACCCGGCTATGTGTCCTACATGTCCGGCCTCGGACAGTCCTCTGTGGACGGAACGACCATGACCTTGAGCAAACGGCGTGTCGGCGTCGCCTCGGGGTTGTTCATCCTCGGCTTCACCGTGGTGTTCGTCGCGCTCGGGATGACGGCTTCCGCGCTGGGACTGTTGCTGGCTCAGCAGAAGCAGACGTTGACGGTCGTCGGTGGCGTCCTGGTGATCGTGATGGGGCTGGTCACGCTCGGTGTTGTGCGTATTCCTTTGCTGCACAGGGAACTTCGGTTCGACCTGCATCGTGTGCGCGGTGGTCCTGCCGGAGCGGCCGTGCTGGGCGTGGCGTTCGGGCTGGGGTGGACACCCTGTGTAGGGCCGGTGCTCGCGTCCATCCTCGCGGCCGCCGCGGGCACGGCGACGGTCGGTACCGGCGCGTTGCTGCTGTTCGCCTACTCGATGGGGCTCGGGGTGCCGTTCCTGCTCGTGGCGTTCGGGGTGGCACGGGGGCAGCGCGGCCTCGGCCGGCTGCGGAAGCATACGAGGAAGATCGAAGTCGTCGGCGGGGTTCTGCTGATGGCGATGGGTATCGCGATGCTCACGGGTGGCTGGACGCTGCTGATGAGCCGGATGCTGGCGTGGTTCGCCCGCCTGGGCTGGCCTCCCTTGTGATCTCCGGCGCGCAGGCTTCCGTGGTGCACTCTCGCTGCCGCCAGCGAATCGCCACGGCTGCGCCCAGGGCAACCACCGATAGCGCCGCGAGTACGGGCTGAACGGGTGCCCACAACCCGAGCGCGCCGGATACGCCGAGCAAGCCCACGACGATCTTGTTGCACACCGGGCATCCGACGGCGAATACCGCGGCGGTCACCGAGCCGATCACCCGGCCACGTCCGCGGGTATCGCTTTTGGGGCGTCGAATGGACACCCAGAGTCCGGTGAGAACCGCGGTGAGGGCCAGTACGGGGTATTCCCACCATCGAATCGGTGTCATGCGGGTGAAGTAGGACGTGTCGATGACATCGGTCGGCACCCCGACGACGACCGAGCTCAATGCCGTGGCGGCGATTGCGGCCACCCATCGGCGGGATCGTTCATTCCACATAGGACACCACGGACATCATCCCGGCTTCGCCGTGGTAGACGTTGTGGCAGTGGGTGAGCCACTGTCCGGGATTGTTCGCGTCGAAGTCGACTTCCAGGGTTGTGCGGGGCAGGACGATCGCGGTGTCCTTGCGGGGGCCGGGATTGTTCTGTCCACGTACCTGGAAGGTGTGACCGTGCAGGTGCATCGGGTGGTACATGTCCGAGTTGTTCACGAAGCGCAGCCGGACCCTTTGGCCTTGCCGGATCGGCAGGCCGTCGGCGGGGTCGAAGGGCTTGCCGTTGATCGTCCAGTCGTATTTGGCGCCTGGCCCGGCCAGGACCATGTCGTGGACGACGTCCGGGTTCTTGGCGGGCAAGGCGACCTCTGCAGCGGCCTGGAAATCGGCGAGGCTTTGCACGGGTCGAGCCTTCAGCGCCGCGACTGCAGCGTCGTTCGCCGTTGCGGCCTTGCTGCCGCCGGAATGCAGGAGCACCTGGGCGTAGGCGTTCTTGCCTTCGGCGATGGCGATGACGGGCACGCCCTTGTCGGGGAGGGTGATCACGGCGTCGACTCGTTCACCCATGCCGATCAGGACGGTCTCGGCCGGATTTCGAGTGGTCGCGGGGAAACCGTCGGTGTGGGTGACCCGCATCGGCGCGCCGGGAACGCCGATCCGGAACACGGTGTCCCCGCCCGCGTTGATCAACCGCAGTCGGATCCGCTGACCGGGTTTGCCGTCGAACGAACGAGGTGCGGTGGCGAGCCGGCCATTGGCCAGCATATGCGGGTAGACGACGTCTCCGGCGTCGCCGCCGAGGATGTCCGACTTAGGCATGCCGGGCATCTCCGACATGCCCGGCATCGAGTGGCGCATGGCCATCCCGTTCTTCTTCAGGTTGTCCAGAACCGCGTCTGGATCGGTGCCCGTTCCGTCGATCCAGTCGTCGAGCACGATCACCAGTTCGTCGTCGTAGTCCTTGCCGTCGGCCGGCTCCTCGACGATGAGCGGGGCATAGAGCCCACGATCAAGCTGCACGCCGACGTGCGGGTGGAACCAGTACGTCCCCGCGTCGGGCACCGTGAACTCGTAGGAGAAGTCGGCATTCGCCGCGATGGCCTGTTGCGTGACATCGGGCACGCCGTCCATGTCGTTGCGCAGGGCGAGGCCGTGCCAGTGGATGCTCGTCGGCTGTGGGAGCCGGTTGCCGAGGTTGGCTTTCAGTACCTCGCCCCGCTTCAGCCGTATTTCCTTGCCCGGCAGGTCTCCGCCGTACGTCCATGTCCTGACCGGTACGCCGCCGAGGTCGACTTCGCCCACCGTCGCGGTCAAGTTCGCTGTCATGACGGTCGCGTTCGCCGCGCGCCGGGCCTGCTCGGCCTTGGCGACCAACGGTGAGGTCGGTCCGACCTTGGCCTGCACGGGTGTGCCGCCGCCGGACGAGCAGGCGGACAAGCCCAAAGCCGCGGCGGTGCCGGTGCCCAGCACCAGGAATCCGCGCCGGCTCATCCGGCGGTTCGGGAACAGTGGGTGCTCGGCAGGTGTCATGACTCCCTCGCGGTTCAGAGGTCTACGAAGCTAGATAGTACATGGATTTTCCGGCGGCACCTGGCAGCGTGGCTCGCCGTCACTTCTCGCTGGAGTGGTCATCCGGCATGGCCGCCTCGGTGAGCACCTGGGACGGCGCGCGGTGGGTGTTGACCTTCTGCTTCCCAAAGAAGCCGATCTCACCCTCGGAGTGGATGCGCTCCACCATATGCGGGTAGTGCAGCTCGAACGCCGGCCGCTCGGACCGGATCCGCGGCAGCTCGGTGAAGTTGTGCCGCGGCGGCGGGCAGGACGTCGCCCATTCGAGCGAGTTGCCGTAGCCCCACGGGTCGTCCACCGTGACGATCTCGCCGTACCGGTAGCTCTTGAAGACGTTCCAGATGAACGGCA
>NZ_JBHVKW010000093.1:0-33898 GCF_042797905.1 Amycolatopsis sp. NPDC057786 | reverse complement strand
CGCGACCAGCCCAAACAGACAGAAACCCAGCCACAGACAGAAACCCAAGACCACCAACCCACGACCCCGACGAACAGGTTAAAACTCAAGCTAGTGCGACCGGTGGTACACAACGCCTTCGAGTTCGGCGGCCGGATTCGTCAGTTCGCCGTCGTACGGGCCGATCTTGGTCACCGTGCGCCCGTCCCGGAACACGATCTGCAGGCCGTGCTCGGGTTCCCAGTCGCACTCGCACTCAAGCGATACATAGACGTGCTGATCGCCGTGGGTGTCCCGGCTGACGGTGGGCTCGTCGCCGAGCCGGACATGATCGAGCACATCGTGCGGCCCATCGATCTCGACGGCCCCGTCCTCGTAGCCAGCGGCCGCCAAGTCGTTCATGACATCGCGGTAGTAGGCGAAGATCGACGGCGCGGCCGCCGTCAGTACCGACGGATCGAGCGTCAGGAACGTACGAATCGCCTCGTGGAAGTCATCCGGCCGTTCGTCATCGTCGTAACCGTCGAGAACGATGGTGCACAATCCGCCACCCAGCACCGGTACCGCGAGAGGCCGGCTGTGGTACCAGTCAGGTGCTCGGACGGCAGATCAGGCAACCGCTCGCCCTCGCCACCAAGGTCTCCACGCTGTCACCCGGATCGCATAGGCGTTTCACCCGGTCGGAGGCGTTACATCCGGTCCTGTTCGAACGACTCACTCGGCGGGAGGGCCGATGGGATCGGAGAAATATCTGCGCAGGGTCACGGTGACAGGCGTGTTGATCACCGTGTTCGCCACCGCGGGCTGTGGCGGGAACGAGGTCCCGCCAGGCGGCGGTCCCACGGTCGATCCGACTTCGTACACGACGCCGTCGCCCGAACCGACCGACCAGACACCCGGCGGGAACACCGGCGAGCCGGGTGGGAACGGGATCCTGAACATCGGCGGGCCCAACGCCGAAAACCGCAATCCCAGCACGCCGTGGCCGTCGATCCCGGTCGGTACGACGGCGAAGACCGACCGCTACGGATGCACCGAACGGCACAACACCGCCGCGGACGTGCCGATCACGATCATCCGGGTGCAGATCATCGACCGCGCCCCATCGCCGATCCGGCTGGTCGATGCCTGGGACATGTGCACGACCATGGGCTACACCCTTCCCGCGGATCGCGGTTGTCAGGGGCGGACGCTGCAACCGGCCCCGCGATTCACCGGGCGCGGCTGCCTGCTCGCGTTGCACGTGGGCGAGTTCGCCGGTGACGAGCACCGCGCCGTCCTGCGCCTGACGTTCCAAGCGACCTGCCGCTCGCCGAAGGACAGGCCTTGTACCCGGGTGCCGGCGGCGAAACTGCCGGCGACGGTCCGATGGTCCGCGGACGAAACGGTGACCGCGCGGGTCGAGGGTGGCGCTCGGGTCACCACGACGCCGACGACCACCCGAACGACCTCGACGACCACAGCGACGACAGTGCCGTCCACGTCGTGACCGACGAGCAACCGCCGCAGAGCGCGTTCCTGCACAGGCTCTCCCAGTTCGCGTCCGTCGCGGCACCCACCAGCGTCGCGGCGGCCCTGCTGTTCTACTTCGGCTACGTCGCGACCTACGCCCGGTACGCGTACTTCGGTGTCGACCTCACCGCGCTCGATCTCTCGACGATAGAAGTGCTGCTGCACGGCGCGGAAGCGCTTTACGTGCCGGTGGCCGCGCTCGTGGTGCTGACACTGGTGCTGCATTTGCTCGTCCGCGGGATCAAGCGGATGCTCGCCTCCCGTCGATGGCGTCGTCTCGTGCGAATCTTCGCGGTCGCTCTCGTGCCACTCGGCGTCCTCCTGTTCGCCCGTGGCGTCGTCGGCGTCGTGTGGCCGGAGGTGTCGCAGACCGAGTTCCCCGGCACCACGCCGATCACCCTTGGCTTCGGGCTCCCACTGGCGGCGGCCGGTCTGCGGCTGCGGCGGGCCGCTCTCGGGCGCGCCCGGCGTAAGGGTCCGAGCGAGACCGTCGTGCTCACTTGCCTGTGCCTCAATGTGTTGCTCGGCCTGTTCTGGGCGACGAACAGCTTCGCGTCGGCCTACGGTCGCGGCATCGCGCACACGGTCGGCAAACGCATCGCCAAGGAACGTCCGGCGGTCGTGATCGACACCCAGGAACCGCTCCAACTGAACCTGCCCGGAATGCAGGAACGGCTGCTGCCCACCGCGGAAGGACAGAAATTCCGCTACCGGTACCGGGGACTGCACGTACTCACCGAAGCAGGCGGCAAACTCCTGCTCGTCACCGCGGAACGCAACGGCCGCTCGGGCACCATCGTCGTCCCTTACGACGGCTCGGTCCGGGTCATCTTCATTCCGAACTAGGTGGCGTCCTGCAAGTCGACAAAAGTGTCCACAAAGGACGATTTTTGGCGGCCGGATGTTCGGATGGTGCTAAGACCTGGTCTCAAAACTTGAGGGTGTGTCACCGCGTAACCTGCCGGTCCTGGTCGTCGATCGTGGGAGCTGATCGAACCCCTGATCCCGTCCCGGCCAGCGCCGCGCGGTCCGGGTGGGGCGGCCCCGGATCGATGACCGTGCCGCGCTGGAGGGGATCTCGTTCGTGCTCGACACCGGCCGCCGCCGGCGAGACCTACGTGAGTGGCGGGACGCCGGCGTGTGGGACCGGCCGCACCAGCTCGTGCTCGACGAGCTGTCCAACATCGACGAGCTCGACTGGACCAGAGGCTGCATCGACGCGGTGCCGGTGCGGTCGAAAAGGGGGCGAGCTGACCGGCCGCAGCCTCACTGACCGGGGTAGAGCCGGCTCCTAGTACCACGTTCTGTGCGACGCGAACGGGCTACCGCCGCACATCATGTTGTCGGTGGCGAACACCCACGACTGCATGCTGTTCGAGCCGCTGCTGGACACGAACCCGACCGTGCGCGGCCACCACGGCCGGGCGGGCCGGCCACGATGCCGACCGGACAAGCCGCTCGCCGACAAGGGCTACGACTACCGCCGCTACCTGACCCGCCGCGGTATCAAGGTCCGTATCGCCCGGCGCGGGATTGAGGGCAGGCCCCGCCTCGGCCGGGTCCGCTGGGTCGTCGAAGGCACCATCTCCTGGCTGCCGCGGTTCAAACGCCTCGGGCTGCGCTACGACCGGACCGAACGCACCACGCTGGCCTGCATCGTGATCAACGTCCGCCGACTCATGAAGATCGAGCTCTGCGACCAGGTCTAACGCATCCATTCACTCGTATGGGATACATCGGTGGCTCTGTGTCGTTGGGTGGGGGTGGCTGGTGAGCTTCTGAGCGCGGAGCAGGTCCTCGGGTCGGCACGGGGCCCACGTCACCACGAGGGAGATCGATCTCCTGGAGGAGAGCGCGGCCGCGTTGCCGACGGCACCATCGACGGGGATGAACGAGCACTCTCGTCGGGAAGTGATCAGCCATCGGTGGGGCCGCCTCTTCAGAGGCGTTCGATGCGGTCGGCCTGCGGGCCCCGGTCGCTCTGACGCACCGCGTACCGGACCCGGTCACCCTTCTGCAGCGGCTCCGACCCCATGATCACGGACGCGTGGGCGAAGAGATCGTCGCCGCCTGCGTCCGGGGTGATGAAGCCGAAGCCGCGGTCGTCGTCGTAGCGCGCGACGACGCCCTCGCCGCCTCGTACGGGCACGTCCCGCGCCGCCGGCCCCGCGGCCGCGGCAGGTGCCGACCGCTGCGGCGCCGTCTGGGGCTCGGCGCCCCGGACCAGGTGCACGTCGCGGGCCTGCGGGCCCTTGTCTCCACTGGCCACCTCGTAGGCGACGCGGTCGCCCTCCGCGAGCCACGTCAGCCCCTCGGCCAGGGCCCGGGCGTGAACGAAGACGTCCCCGGCGCCGGAGTCGGGGTTGATGAAGCCGAAGCCCTTGTCCTCGTCGTACCAGGCCACCGTGCCGTCGGCGCCGTCCGCGATACCAGTCGCAGCGGGTGAGCCTGCCCCTGCTCCCAGCGGGATCACGTGCCCGGCCTGCGGGCCGCGCTCGCCTTCGACGATCAGGAAGGCCACCCGCTGCCCCTCGGTGACCACGCCGCCGGTCACGATGGCGGAGCTGTGCACGAAGATGTCGGCGCCGCCGCCGTCCGGCGACGCGAAGCCGTACCCCTTGCCCGGCTCGTACCAGTTGACGGTGCCGAGCAGGCCCACGGCGCTGCCGGTGGCCGCGTCGGCGGTGACGCGAACGCGCAGCGCCTGGGGCCCGCGGTCGTTCTCGCCGACCTCGAACACGACGGCCTGACCCTCGCGGAGCATTTTCGCGCCGCCGTCCCCGACGATCTCGGAGGCGTGCACGAACAGGTCCGGCGAGTCGTCCTCGGGCGCGAGGAAGCCGAAACCCCGTTCGGCGTCGAACCAGCGGACGGTCCCTTGCGGCATAAAAGGCTCCAGGTCGAGAGGGCGGGCACTGGCCCCCAGTCTCTCTGACAGACCTCCGGTCCGTCGGGCCGGGCCCACAGGCGGGCGGTGCGGAGCCAGGGGCGGGCCGTTGGTTCACCTAGCGACACGCCGAGTTTTGAGACCAGGTCCAACTGTTTTCATCACTCTCGACCTGGGTGAAATCACCCAAACCGGATCAATCGGGTACCGCTTCCTCTGTGGGCAGTGGGGTCGGGCGGTGGTGCCCCGCAGGTGGTCGCGACACCTGCCTGCGGAGACCGGCCTGCCGTGCGGGGCGGTGTGGGTCGGGTCACAGGGCACGGTGTCACGTTTCGGTGGGTCCGCGGTGTCTTGGGAGGCATGTCCGAACACAGCACACCGAACAACAAGGTAGTCGTGGTCGGTGGCGGCTACGCCGGAGCGGTCGCGGCCAACCGGCTGCGGGTGCGTTCCGATGTGGACGTCACGGTGGTCAATCCTCGTCCGGTTTTCGTCGACCGCGTGCGGCTGCACCAGTTCGTTGCCGGTACCGGCGAGGCCGAGGTGGACTACGGCACACTGCTCGGCGCAGAGGTCCGGCTCGTCGTCGACGAAGCCATCCGCGTCGACACCTCCGCCCGGATGGTGCGGCTGGCTTCCGGGGACGCGCTGGACTACGACTACGTCATCTACGCGGTCGGCAGTAGCGGGGCGCCACCGTCGGTGCCCGGGGCGGCCGAGTTCGCCTTCTCCCTCAGCGAATTCGAGCTCGCCCAGCGGCTGCGCACCAGGCTGGGCGAAGTGCCGCTCGACGCGCCGGTCACCGTCGTCGGCGGCGGGCTGACCGGTATCGAGACCGCCGCCGAACTGGCGGAGCGAGGACGCGTGGTCACGATGGTGTGCGACACGATCCTGGCACCGACGTTCGGCGCATCGGGGCGCCGGTCCATCGCCAGGTGGCTGTCCCGGCACGGCGTCACCGTGCTCGAGAACAACAGGGTCGCCGAGGTCCGTCCGGACGAGATCGTCTTCGCGAGCGGCGCGGCGCGGTCGAGCGCGCTCACCGTCTGGGCGGCCGGTTTCGGCGTGCCCGAACTGGCCGGAGCCAGCGGGTTGCGCACCGACGCGCTCGGCAGGCTGCTCACGGACGAGACGCTGACGAGCGTCGACGACGACCGGGTCGTCGCGGCGGGTGATGCCGCGGCGCCGTCGGGGCAGGCACTGCGGATGAGTTCGTACGCCGCCGGGCCACTGGGCGCGCAGGCCGCGGACACCGTGCTGAGCCGCCTCGCCGGAACCGAGCCGGGAGTGCTCAGCGTGGCCTTTTCGGGGGCGTGCGTCAGCCTGGGCAGGCGCAGCGCCGTCCGCCAGCTCGCCGGCAAGGACGACAGCCCGGTGAACCTCCACATCGGCGGCAGGCCCGGCGCGGCGATCAAGGAGCTGACGGGCAAGCTCGGGGTGGCGAAGATTCGCAGGGAGGCCCGCAAACCGGGTTCCCTGATCTGGCCCAAGGGCGGATCCCGTCCCGAGCGGGACGCCACCGGGGAGCGGGGAGTCACGTCGTCGTGACCACCGACGTCCATGCCGAACGGTTCACTTCGTTGAGGCCGCTGCTTTTCACCATCGCCTACGAGATACTCGGCTCGGCGACCGAGTCCGACGACGTGTTGCAGGACAGTTATCTGCGATGGTCCGAAGTGGACATCGGGAGGGTACGGGACACCAAGTCGTACCTGGCGCGGCTGGTGACCCGGCAGGCGCTCAACGCGTTGCGGGCGAGCGCACGCCGCCGGGAGGACTATGTCGGCCCGTGGCTACCCGAGCCGGTGCTGCTCGACGAGAACGACGCGTCGGCCGACGTGGTGCTCGCCGAATCCGTCTCCATGGCGATGCTCGTGGTGCTGGAAACCCTCACCCCCGACGAGCGGGTGATCTTCGTGTTGCGCGAGGTGTTCGGCTTCACCCACGAAGACATCGCCACCACGGTGGGCAAATCCGTGGCGACGGTGCGGCAGGCGGCGCACCGCGCCCGCAAGCACGTGCGGGCCCGGCGCAGGCGGTTCGAACCCGCCGACACCGCGACCAGCACCCGGATCGCGGAGCAGTTCATGACCGCGGCCACCACGGGTGACCTGCGAGGGCTGCTCGCGCTGCTCGCGAAGGACGCCACCTTCACGGCCGACGGCGGCGGCAAGACCCTCGCCGCACGACGGCCGGTGCTCGGCGCGCGAAGGGTGGCCGCACGCCTCGTGAGCCTTTTCCACAAGCGGCGGGGAATACCGGACCTGCGTTTCGAACTGGTCAGGTGCAACAACACGCCCGCGCTGGTCATCTACCGCGGCGACCGCATGGAGGGCGTGTTCCTGATCGAGATCAGCGACGACGAGATCACCGACATCTACGTCATCCGAAACCCGGACAAGCTCCTCACGGTGACGGTGCCACGCCGGCTCAGCCGGTAGCGCAGAGCGCCGATCCCAGCCGACGATCGAGTGGACAGGAAAACGAAATGAGTATTCGAACGACCGATCGCCGACAACACACGGCAGGTGGGAACCGGGGCCGTTCCATCGCCTTCTGGTTCACCACCATCGTCATCGTCTTCGAGTTGATCGCCGGATCGGCGTGGAATCTTCTGACGATCGACTGGGTGGAAGCCCAGCTCGCCCATCTCGGATATCCGGACTATTTCGCCTACCTTCTCGGCGTATGGCATTTCCTCGCGGCCGTCGCGATCATCGTGCCCGGATTCCGGCTGATCAAGGAATGGGCGTACGCCGGGATCTTCTTGCTTTGGTCGGGTGCGGTGGTGTCGCATCTGGCACTCGGCGACGGTCTCGTGTCGTGGGGGCCGCCGCTGATGTTCCTGGCGTTCGCCGTCGCGTCGTGGGCGCTGAGGCCCGCCGCCCGCCGGCTCCGGGACCGCCCCGCCGACATCGGCCCGGTCGGGGACCGGCCGGAACCGGGACGTCGCGCTTGGGCCGTTTCGATCGGGCTCGTCGTCGCACTGTCCGCCGTTTCGCTCCTCACCCTGCCTGCCGCCGAGGACTTCACGCGTGAGTGGGCAACCGACCGCGGCTGGGTTCAGGAGCGGCGGCCGAGCCCGACCGGGGCCCGAAGCGAAGTCCTCGAACTCAAGGTCGAGAACACCCAGTACCAGGCACTCGATCTCGGCCGGACCGGGATCAGCCTGGGGGATATGGATGTCTACTCCGGCAACGCGATCAGGGACGGGCGCGAGGCCGGGCGCGGCGGAGGTTCGTGCCAGACCATCCACGTCGAAGGCGACGAAGTCACGATGCAGTGCGTGATCACGATGGAACTCGAGCGCGGTTCCGTGACCATGCAGTCGATCTGGGCCAGGGGCACGAGCCCGCTCGACATGGCCATCTCCGGCGGTACGGGGGACTACCGCACCGCTCGGGGCACCGTTCGCTTCTGGGACATCGGGACGCCGAACGAACGCGTGCGCGCCGAGATCATCACCGGGGACTGAGCCAGGCGGCGATGTCGGCGCTTACCGCGGGGTCCACGTGCTGCGGACGGGTGTAGTCCTCGGGTAGCGACGGTCCGGTGCCGGGGAAGTACAGGTGATCGTCGGCGGCGTAAGTGCGGAAGGTGACATCCGGCAGGCCGACCAGTCCGGCGCGCCAGCCCGCCAGATCGCCGTCGATGGTCACCTGGTAATCGCGCTCGCCTTGCAGGAAGAGCATGGGCAGGTCCCGTGTCGCGGCGGCCGCCACCGGATCGTAGGCGCGCAGGTCCAGCCAATACGGTGCGGGCATTCCGAACGGCAGGTCCGCGGCGGGAGTGGCGGGTGAAAGCCCCGGGCCGTCCACCAGTTCGGCTTGTTCGGTGGCCGCCTCGACGGTGGGCAGCAGCGCCGCGGTCACCGGATCGATCTTCGTCAGGTATTCGATGACGCGCACCATC
The DNA here is from genome assembly GCF_042797905.1 of Amycolatopsis sp. NPDC057786. NCBI lineage: Bacteria > Bacillati > Actinomycetota > Actinomycetes > Pseudonocardiales > Pseudonocardiaceae > Amycolatopsis > Amycolatopsis sp. NPDC057786. Next base: position 25,608 of record NZ_JBHVKW010000093.1, on the reverse strand, counting down.
GACCACTGCATCGGGAGGGTGTCCCCGGCGAGGACGACGAGACCGGCCACGCCGGATCCGGCGGCGGCCACCCGAGGTCAGGCGGACGCGTGACGCGCATCCGTCAGAGGCTGGTGATTCCGGCGCTCAGCGCCAAGGCCGTGGCTTCACCGCGGGAGGCGACGCCGAGCTTCTTCAACAGGCCGGTGACATGGAACTTGACCGTGCTCTCGGTGATCCCGAGCGTGTCGGCGATGGCCTTGTTGCGTTGCCCCTGAGCGACCAGCCGCAGCACTTCGAGTTCGCGGCGGTTGAGCGTCGAGGGCAATGTCTCGTCGGGCCTGCCTCCGGCGGCGGGGTCGAAGGGGACGCTGATGGCGACGTGGCTTCCCCAGTCGGGGAGGGCGTCGATCCGGACGGTGGCGCCGAGGGTTTTCGCGCGTCCGTCGAGTTGCAGGCGCAGGCCGGTGCTGTCCAGGCTGCCCGGCCCTTGATCTCGGACGTCGACATGCAGTGCGGTGCTGTCGCTCGACCAGGCGACCCGGAGCCGGGTCAGCTCGGGCTGGCCGGTGAAGGTCAGCACCGCCGTGCGGGTCATCGCGCGGGCGGCGTGGGCGATCTCGCCGGGGATCGGCCGCCCGCTCTTCGGCGGGGCGACGAAATCCAGTTGCGCGTCGTGATGGCGCAGCATTTGCCGGATCTCCCGCCGCAGCCTGCCGAACGCGGTGTGCACGGGCTCTTCGGACTGGGCGAGATCGGTCTTCTGGGCCGACCGGAGCGCCACCAGCGCGGCCGAAGCGGAGTCGGTCGCGGCGAGCCGGGCACGCTGGTCGTCCAGCCGGGAAGACCGCAGGGTGGTGAGGATCGTGACGAGCGCGGTTTCGTGCGCCGCGGCCATTTCGGCGATCGTCCTGGCGCGTTCGCTGGAGGCCGCCCGGGATTCGGCGAGGTAGTCGGGGCTGGCCTGGGTCACCTGTTGGCGGATCGAGGTCGCGACGATGCCGAAGACCTCGGCCAGTGGCGCGGGATGCGGGAAGCGGGTCCGGCTCGACCGGGGGACCAGCACGAGCAGGGTGCCGATCGGGTCCTGCACGGCCCAGACCGTCCGGGTGGTGCCGCCGAGAGCGGCCGTCGTGGTCAGCTGATGGCCTGGTGGCACGCTCGCCTTGAGCGCTTCGAGTTCGGCGATGGTCACCTTGTCGGTGATATCCCGCGCGCCGGTGACCTTGCGTGGCCGCCCGGTGCACTCACGGGTGAAGATGACGAGAGCCTGATGGGGCCAGCCGTCGGCGAGAAAGCGGGAGAACCGGTCGGCGATTTCGCGCAGCGGGCCCTCGATGACGTCGCGCAGAGCGGTCAGGTCGGCTGGATCCGGCATCCGGCGAGCCTAGCCGTCGGCCTGACTGGTCGAAAGGACAGGATCCACTGGACCGATGGCCAGGTCGCCGCTACGGCTTCCCCGGCTTAACCTCACGTGAAGCATGCGCGGGTGCGCATGCCTGTGTCGTCGACGGTGGAGGAAACAGGGAATGCCACAGCAGGTGCGCGGAGTGATCGCCCGGTCCAGGAACGCTCCGGTGGAGCTGACGGACATCGTGATCCCGGACCCGGGCCCCGGCGAGGTCGTCGTGTCGATCGCGGCCTGCGGGGTCTGCCACACCGACCTGACCTACCGTGACGGCGGTATCAACGACGAGTTCCCGTTCCTGCTCGGTCACGAGGCCGCGGGGACCGTGGAAAGTGTCGGCGACGGTGTGGATTCGGTGCGGCCAGGGGATTTCGTCGTCCTCAACTGGCGTGCGGTGTGCGGGCAGTGCCGGGCCTGTAAACGCGGACGTCCGCAGTACTGCTTCGACACCTTCAACGCGACACAGAAGATGACGCTGACCGACGGCACCGAGCTGACCCCGGCACTGGGCATCGGCGCCTTCGCGGACAAGACGCTCGTCCACGCCGGACAGTGCACCAAGATCGATCCCGCCGCGGACCCGGCCGTCGCGGGCCTGCTCGGCTGCGGCGTGATGGCCGGCCTGGGCGCGGCGGTCAACACCGGCGCCGTCGGCCGCGGGGATTCGGTCGCGGTCATCGGCTGCGGGGGAGTCGGCGACGCCGCCATCGCCGGGGCCCGGCTGGCGGGTGCGGGCACGATCATCGCGGTCGACCGCGACGAGCGGAAGCTCGTCTGGGCCCGCGAACTCGGCGCGACCCACACCGTCAACGCCTCCGGCACCGACACGGTCGCCGCGATCCAGGAACTGACCGGCGGTTTCGGCGCCGACGTCGTCATCGACGCGGTCGGCCGCCCGGAGACGTGGAAAGCGGCCTTCTACGCCCGTGACCTGGCGGGCACGGTGGTCCTGGTCGGCGTTCCGACGCCGGACATGCGCCTGGAGATGCCGCTGATCGACTTCTTCTCCCGCGGCGGCGCGCTGAAGTCGTCCTGGTACGGCGATTGCCTGCCGGAGCGGGACTTCCCGATGCTGATCGACCTGTATCTGCAGGGCCGGTTGCCGCTGGAGCGGTTCGTGACCGAGCGGATCCCGCTCGACGGCGTCGAAAAGGCCTTCGACGCCATGCACGCCGGCGAGGTGCTGCGTTCGGTGGTGGTCCTGTGAGCGGGCACCTGAGGATCGAACGCGTCGTCACCGCCGGGGTGTTCGAACTCGACGGCGGGAAGTGGGACGTCGACAACAACGTGTGGCTCGTCGGGGACGACGACGAGGTCGTGATCGTGGACGCCGCGCACGACGAGAAGACCATCACCGAGGCCGTGGGCGGCCGGAACGTCGTCGCCGTCGTCTGCACCCACGGGCACAACGATCACGTCACCGTCGCGCCGCAGCTGGGTGAGAACCTGGACGCCCCGGTGATCCTGCATCCGGGGGATCGGGAGCTGTGGGAGATGACCCACCCCGGCCGCCGTTTCCGGCAGACGGAGGACGGTGAGCGGATCGCCGTCGCCGGCACGGAACTCGAGATCATCCATACGCCAGGACATTCGCCCGGGTCGGTATGCCTGCATCTTCCCGAGGCCAAAGCGCTCTTCTCCGGGGACACGCTCTTCGCGGGCGGCCCCGGCGCGACAGGGCGTTCGTTCTCCGACTTCCCGACGATCATTTCCTCGATCAGGGAACGGCTTTTCGCGTTGCCGGAGGAAACCAAGGTCCACACTGGACACGGCGACCCCACGACCATCGGCACCGAAGCGCCGCATCTGGCCGAATGGATCGCTCGCGGCCACTGAGCCGGCCGTGGCCATCAGAGCGGTGGCCGGTACTTCCGGGTGAACCGGACGCCGTTGAAGGTGTGGGTGCAGCACGGGCAGGCGGGTTCCAGGTCGTCGGCGCCCAGTCCGGGGTCGACGGCCCGCAACCGGTTGTCGTCGTCCACGTAGAGGCCGCTGTAGTAACTGGCCTGCCCGATCCGCACGTAGTCGCGTCGTTCGTGCGGCTGCCGGGCGACCAGCCAATGGATCGGGTCGGGGGAGTCGAGCCGGGCGACGGCCTCGTCGCGCACGTCGTCCCAGTCCTCGCCGATCTTGCCGAGCAGGAACCGGAACAACGGCGTGTAGTCCAGGCCCCGGCGTTCCCGCCCGCCCATGGACCCGCGCGTCAGGTCGGAGTCGCGTTCGGATTTCGTGGTGCGCCGGTGCCGGTAGTCCCCGCCGTGGGCGTGGTGGACGGACCTGGCACGGGTGTTCACGCGACGGTACAGCGGTTCCTTCACCACACCAGCCTTCCACAGGATGCTCGTCGTCACCCGCCGTCGGAATTCAGGTCGCTGCCCCGGGTTTCGGCGCTGAGAAGCAGCGCGACGATGGTGACGGCGATCGTGCCGACGAGGTACAGCACGACCGCCGTGGGGCCCTGTTTTTCGGCCAGCCACACGGCGATGAGGGGCGCGGGCGCGCCGGCGATGATCGAGGATCCCTGGAACACCAGGGAAGCACCGGCGAAACGGCGGCGGGTCGGGAAGAGTTCGGCGATCCACGCGGCTTCCGGCCCTGCCAGCAGTCCGTGCAGTGCCGCGCCGACGCCGATGCCGAGATAGAGCAGAGGCAGATTGTCGGCCTGGACGACGGCGAAGAAGACCGGTGCCCACACCGCGAGCCCTGCCGCCGGGACCAGCATCGCGGTACGCCGCCCGACGCGATCCGACCAGTGGCCGCCGGCCAGCATCCCCGCGAACTGCAGCAGCGACCCGACGGCCACGGCGAGGAGGACGTCGGACTTGTCGTAGCCGAAGGTCTTCGTGGCATAGGCGACCACGAAGACGGTGTAGACGTAGAAGGCCACGTTCTCGCCCAGCCGCACGCCGAGACCGCGGAGGACGGGGCCGGGGTGGGCGAGTGTCTCGAGGATGCTCGACCGCTCCCGGACGGCGTCCGCGGCTGCCGTGGCCCGCGCCTGCGCCTCCTGGAACACCGGCGACTCGTCGATACGCCGCCGGATCCAGAAGCCGATGACCAGAAGCGGGATCGCGAACAGGAAACCGACGCGCCACCCCCACTGGTCGAAGGCGTTTTCGGGGAGTACCAAGGCGATCCCGCCGACCACGGCGGTGGCCAGCACCGCGCCGAGAGGTGCTCCCGCCTGCGGCCACGCGGACCAGAAGCCCCGCCGTTTCGGGCTTCCGTACTCGCTGACCATCAGCACCGCCGCGCCGAACTCGCCGCCGAGCGCGAACCCCTGGATCAGCCTCAGCACGACGAGCGAGATCGTCGCCCCGATGCCGACCTGGGAGTAGGTGGGGAGCAGCCCGATCGCGGAGGTCGACAGCCCGAGCAGCAGGAAAGTGGTCACCAGCATGGGTTTGCGCCCGAGGCGATCGCCGAGATGCCCGAAGACGATGCCGCCGATCGGGCGTGCGACGAAGCCGAGCCCCTGTGTCGCCAGCGCGAGCAGCAACTGGGCGAACCCGTCGCCGCCGGGGAAGAACAGCGGCCCGAGCACGGTGGCCGCCAGGATTCCGTAGAGCGCGAAGTCGTACCACTCGAGCACCGCGCCGGCCGTACTGCCTGCCAGCACCCGTCTGAACGCCGACCGGCTGACGCTGTCGGACCTCGAACCGGCCGTTTCGTGCGAGGCGGGCACGTTCGTCACTTTCGCTCCTCGTCGAGTCGGCCGATCAGACATGGTGTCCGATATCCGGACACCGATGGCACGCTATTCGGACGGTAGGAAGATAGACCGCGGTGGCGGATCGCGCAAACAAGTGCGGCCGGTCCGGCTCTTCCGTGACCGTCAGGGTCTGGAGCGGTCGGCTTCACGCGCGCGGGGAGCCACGCTCGACAGTGGTACCGCGAGGGACTCCCTCAGGTGCGGGACGCTGACTACCGTGGAGCGATAGACGTAACAGGTCGTTGATCAGGTCCTGAACGGACCGATGGCATGCCGCCGGCCGAACGTTGCCGTGCGACTACTCGTTGCCGAGTGGTTTGAGGACGCCCGTGAGGTTGTCTTCGTCGTCGTGGAGTCCGATCAGTACCTCGGTCATGAAACTGACGCCTGGCTTGCGGACGATGACGCCGTCGGAGCACCAGAAATAGCTGCCGCTCCCGCACTCTCCGGTCTGCGCCCAACGCTCCATGAGCCGTTCCAACTCGGCGACGGTGAACATCGTCGCGCTCCACCGTGAGCCATCGGGCAAACGCACCTCGACGTCGACGTTCGCCACCTGCTCGGGATCTTCGCCGTCGCCGATGATGTAGCCGACATCGAATGACGTCGTACGGATGCGGTAGCACGTCCCGTCGAAACCGTGGGAGAGCACCATCGTCGGGTTGACCACGATGACGCATGCTACGGGGACAAGGTGTTCACGTATCGCAGGGCGCCCGGCCGGTGGGTCAGGTGGGTTCGCCGGGCGGCGTGTGAGGTTGCCTTACGCCACCGTTTGCGAGGTATCGGGATCGTGCGGCGTCGAGACTGAGCAGCCCGTTCGGCCCGCCGCGGACGGTGGTGCTGTCATGGTCGTCCTGCCCGTCATCTTCCCAGCCGCATTCTTCGCAGATTTCATATCCGCCTCTCTCGCTGAGGGTTGTGTGGCCGCAGCAGGGACAGGTGTATGGCCCGCCGATGGCTGAGGCGAAGACATTCCTTTGTCTCGTGTAGGTCTGGAACCACGCCGTTCGTCGGCCGATCGACTCCTCGTCCGGTAGAGACGGATCATCGCCAGGCCGGAGCGACTTGCCGGTCTCTTCAGGTCGATCGTCGGACACGAGACAAGGATGCATCTTCGTGGCCCTCATGACGAGTTGTTCGGCCGCGAAGTACATCGCGATGTCGCTTTCGGTCTTCTCGGCGTTGTACTGAGATGGTTGTGGCGGTCAGGGCACTGTGCTCCAGCTCATCGGGGCACGTCGTCCGGCATGGGTTCGAGGCTTGGCATTGGCCGATGCTCACGCTCAAGGGCGATCACTACTGGTCGAACTACCCAGGGCTCGCTGCTCTTCCTACCGAGTACGGAGCCCTTGACCGACCAGGGCCGCGTACGGTCGCAGCGCGCTGCCCATCACCGTCTGTCAGGGTCAGCCGGCTCGCTGATCCGCGGATCAGCGAGCAACACCACTCGGTCGAGCACCGGATCGAATCCGAGGACCGGGTCGGCCTGGCTGCCCCCTTCCGAGGTCATGAGCACGGGTTTGCCCAGTTTTCGTCCGATGTCGCCAAGGAGTTCACAGGGGGTGTCGACGCCATCCTGCCCCTGCAACTCCCGCAGATCGATGTCGAAGTCGATCTCTTCGGCCGACAGGGGACGGAAGATCGCGAGCATCCCCGGAACCGGCCAGACCTTCAGCTCCACCAATTCGGCGTCGTGCGGGCGGGCGAGCACGTCGGTGGCCATGGGCAGCGACGGTTCGGTGTCTCCTTGGACGACGAACTCCCACTCCCACCCACGCGCCTCGACCAGATCGAACACAGCCTGCCAGTCCTCCGCCGAGGCATCCCGGACGAACACGTCCGGAAGCGCCCCCATCAGATCGGCGTCGAAGAAGTTCTTGACCTCATCCCAATGAAGATCCGGCACCTGGCCATGATGCCTGTCCGGCTGCCTTGACCTCGAGTCGGCTGGAGGTTCCATGCTGGGGCGTATGACGATCTGGATCTGTGGAACCTGCGGCGTCGAGCATCCCGACACCGCCGAACCTCCGGCCGGGGTCTGCCGGATCTGCGCGGACGAGCGGCAGTACGTCCGCGCCTCCGGGCAGTGTTGGACCACAGTGGACGAACTCGCCGCGAGTCCGCATAAGCTGGTGCACGAACAACCGGAGCCGAACATCCACCGCCTGCACCGGGAACCGGAGTTCGCGATCGGCCAGTGGACGTATCTGGTCCAGACCGATCAGGGCAATCTCCTGTGGGATCCGCCCAACGCGCTCGACCGGCCGCTGCTCGACAAGATCGCCGAACTCGGCGGGGCGGCCGCGATCGTGGCGAGCCATCCGCATATGTACGGCTCGCAGGTGAGTCTGAGCCATCAGCTCGGGAACGTTCCGGTCCTGGTGCATTCCGCCGACCGGCGATGGGTGCGCCGGGAGGATCCCGTGATCCGGGAGTGGCGGGGTGTCGAGCGGATCCTTCCCGGGGTCACGCTTGTCGAGGCGGGCGGGCACTTTCCGGGTGCCGCGGTCGCCCACGTCGCCACGGACGGCGGCTCGCTGCTGGCCGGTGACACCATCGTGCCGGTCGCCGCCGCGGGCTGGGTGAGCTTCATGCGCAGCTATCCCAACGCGATCCCGCTCTCGGCCGGTCTGGTCCGGCGGATCGCGGAGCGGGTCGCGCCCTACGAGTTCGAGCGGCTCTATGGCCTCACGGGAGGAACTGTGCGAACCGGCGCGAGAGAGGCCGTTCTGCGATCCGCCGAGCGATACGCCGCCTGGGCCAGTGGCGCGAACGACCACCTCGGCTGAACGGGATGGGCTACTCCTTGCGGCCGCTGACGGCCAAGCCGACGCCGAGCCCCACCATGGTGAGACCGGCCGCTCCGCCGACCAGGTCCAAGCGCCGCGCCGAACGGGCGAACCATGATCGGACCGCCCCCGCGGCCACGCCCCAGACGGAGTCCATCGCCAGGGCCATCACGGCGAACACCGCACCCAATACCACCATCTGAAGGCCGGCGTGCCCGGCCGTAGGTTCGACGAACTGGGGCAGGATCGCCGCGAAGAACACCACCGACTTGGGATTGGTGACGCCGACGATGAATCCCTGCACCAGGGTGCGTCCGCCGCTGATCGGCGCCGCTCGCGCGTCGAAGGCCTCCCGTAGTGCCCGGCGGTGCCGGATCGCCTGGACACCGAGGTAGACGAGGTAAGCGGCGCCGGCGAACTTGATCACGGTGTAGATCACGGCGGAGGTCTGGATGATGGCGCCGACGCCGATGGCGACGGCCGTGGCGGCGGTGAAGCTGCCGGCCGCACCGCCGATCACGGTCATCAGCGCGGTCCGCCTGCCGTAGGCGAGGGCGCGGCTGATCGCGAACAGCACGGCGGGGCCAGGGATGAGGATCAGCACGAACGACGCGAGCGCGAAAGCGGCCAGACGATCAGGCGATGGCATGCGGCCAGGCTAAACCGATCGCCGTCGGCGACGACAGTGCCGAAGGAAACTTAGGCTTCACGGCCACTGGGCGGTGAGCTGTTCCACCGCCGCCTCGATGTTGACCGCAGCGGCACCGTAGGTCCGGATACTGGCTTTGACCTGCGGAGTCACGTCATCCGGCATACCGATGGCGACCACGATCGCGTCGGGCCGGGCGGCCAGGGCCTCGGCCAGCCGGGCCGCTTGCCAAGGGGTTCGGTAAGCGTCCCTGACCACCAGCACCACGGGGCCGGTCGACGGCAGGACCACCGGGTCGTCTTCGGCGGCGAGCACCGTCGAACGGGCCGCGCCGAGTTCGGTCAGCCGATCGGCGAGGCTCCAGCGCGCTTCACCCAGCGCGTTGCCCCCGGCGCGTAGTTCGACCACGAAGGCGGGAGCGGTCAACGCGACCGGCCCGTCGACGCGCAGAGCACGCCGCGCTGCTTCGAGGCCGAGAGAGCGAGGAGCGGCGAGCGCGCGCAGAGCTGACACCCGCGCGGCCGCGGTTTCCAGTGTTTCCAGCGAAAGTGTGCCGGCACGGACGGCTTCGGAGACCGACGCGCGGATGACCTCGCAGAGCTCCTCACTCTCGGTCGGGCCGAGCAGCAGCAGATCCGACCCCGCCCGCAGGGCACGCACGGCCACCGCGCCGATGTCCTGGTTGCCTTGGCCAGCCTCGATGGCGATCGCGCTGGACAGCAACACGCCTTCGTAGCCCAGCTCTTCGCGGACCAGGTCGTGCAGCAGACGACGGCTCAGCGTCGCCGGGTTGTCCGGGTCCAGTGCGGGATAGAGCACGTGGGCGGTCATCATCGCGTGGACGCCCGACTTGATCGCCGACACGAAGGGAGCCAGCTCACGCTCACGGAAGGTCGTGGCCGGAATGTCCACAACGGGCAGTGCGTGGTGCGGGTCGGTCACCGTCGCGCCGTGGCCGGGAAAGTGCTTGGCGCAGACGGACACACCACCGTCCTGCATGGACTCGATGAACGCCGCGCCGTGTGCGGCGACCAGCTCCGGCCGGGCGCCGAAAGACCGGACGCCGATGATCGGGTTGTCCGGATCACTGTTGACGTCGATCGACGGGGCCAGGTCGAGGTTGACCCCGCAGGCCTTCAGATCCGCCGCGATGGCCGCGGCGACTTCGGCGGTCAACGCCACGTCGTCGATCTCGCCGAGCGCCAGGTTGCCCGGATACGCGCTGCCGGTTTCGTAGTCGAGGCGGGTGACGTCACCCCCTTCCTCGTCGAGCGCGATCAGCGCGTCGGGCGCCGTCCGGCGCAGCGCGCGGGTGTGCCGGACGATCGCCTGCCTGCCACCGTCCAGATTGGCCGGGAACAGGGTGACCCCGGCGAGCCCGTCGTCGAGCGCCGAGTGCACCCACGCCGGCGGTTCGGCACCGGTGTACCCGGCGAGCAGGCAGGCGTTGACGAGCCGGTCCAACTCATTCACCGACAACGGAATTCTCCTTCGCGTAGAGCTGTTCGAGTACGACGGCGACGCCGTCTTCGCTGTTGCTGCCGATCACGTGGTCCACCAGTGCGAGCACGTCGGGGTGCGCGTTGGCCACCCCGTACGCCGTACCCGCCCAGGACAGCATCGGCAGGTCGTTGGGCATGTCACCGAACGCGATGACGTCCGAGGCCGCCACCCCGCTCCGCGCGGCCAGCCGGGCCAGCGCGGCCGCCTTGTTCACGCCGACCGCGATCGCTTCGACCAGGCGTGAGCCGTTGGAGTGGTACGCGGAGACGAGCCCGTCCAAAGCCGGTTTTGCCAGCGCCAGGAGTTCGTCGGCGGACAGCGAGGAGTGCCTGCCGAGCAGCTTCGGCGCGGGCAGGCTCAGCAGCGTCGCGTCGTCGGCGCGTTCGATCGTGGCGCCGCGGTCCCACTCCCACGGCTCGTAGACCGAATCCGCGACCAACCGGTCGGCGTGCTCCACGGCGATGCCGATGCCGGGGACCGCCGCACGCAGCCTGGTGACCGCTTCGGCCAGATCCGGTGTCGTGATGGCGTATTCCTCGACGACCGTCCTGGTGTGCATGTCGTACAGGTAGGCGCCGTTCGAGCAGATCGCGAGGCCGCGGTCGCCGAATCTCCCGGCGATCTCGGCCACCAGCCGCGGCGGGCGGCCGGTGGCGACCACGAATTCGGCGCCCGCTTCTTCGACGAGCGCGAACGCCGACACCGTGCGGTCGGAGATCGTGCCGTCCGGGCGCACCACCGTGCCGTCGAGATCCGTCGCCACCAACAAGGGCGTCATGACATCAATCCTTCGTCCGAGAACAATCCGGTCCAGGCGTCCCGGCTGGTCAGCCGCGGCAGTGCCGCGCGGTACTGCCCGCGGACGGCGGCGCCGTCGCGAATGAACCGGGTGAGGACCCGCGCGCCCTGGTACGCCAGGCGCGCCAGGCGTTGCCGGTCGTACGTGCGGACTCGGACGCCTCGCTGCGACGCGTCGGTCACCACCGCCGTGCGCAGCGCGCCGACACGCCACCAGTCGGCCTCCGAAACCGGCACGGAGCCCAGGGCGAGCCGGTGCACGCCGAGCAACGGCCCGAGTGCCAGCCGGTCGAAGACACTCGGTTCACTGATCGCGATGTCGTTCGACGCGAATCCCGGCACGGCCGTCGGTGGATGCGCGACGGTCTCCGGATAACGGGAACGCAGCTCGCGGATCCGTGCCAGCGCCGCGACTCCGCCGTCGCGCAGGATGTCCGGACCGTCGAGAAAGTCCGACACCGCTTGGATCAGCGTCGCCGCGGCGCCGTACCGCATGCCCAGCAGAGAGGGGATCAGCTCGGCGAGCAGGGTTCCGGCGATCTTCAGCACCGGGAAGTCGCCGTGCAACGCCGAGATGATCGTGTAGTTGCGCAGGATGAAGTACCGGTTGAGCTCGTCGCGGTCCTTCCACGGGAAGTCGGTGTGCCACAGGCCCGCGCCCGGCAGCGTCACCGTCGGGAACCCGTGTTCCCTTGCCCGGTAGGAGTACTCGGCGTCGTCACCCTGGAAGAACAGGGGGAGCGGATAGCCGGCCTCCTTGACCACTTCGTGCGGGATCAGGCAGGCCCACCAGCCGTTGTAGCCCGCGTCGACGCGGAGTTCCTGTCGGTACGGCCTGCCGGTGGCCGGATCCGTGGCCAGCAGGTCGGCCGCGTGCAGGCTGTGCCGGATCGGCATCCCCGGCCGGATGCCGTCGAGGTCGGTGTACTCGGCCGCCGCGTGCAACCGCGTGGGGTGGAGCAGGTTCAGCATCTGGCCGCCGAGGATCAGCGGTTCCGCCGTGGACGCCGAAAACGCCGTCATCCGGACGAGCAGGTCGGGTTCCAGCACGATGTCGTCGTCCATGAACAGCACGTTCACGTTCTCGCCGTCGACCTCGTACAGGCCGCGTGTGAAGCCGCCCGCGCCACCCAGGTTCGGCTGCCGCAGGTACCGCAGCTTGCCCGGCGGCAGGACGCCATCGGCCAGCACGGGGTCGGTGCCCTGATCGACGACGTACACGGCGTGCACCGTGGCCGAGGCCAGGTCGTCGTCGGCGATCGCGGTCAGCGTGGCGAGGCAGTCTGCCGGGCGGTTCATCGTGCAGATGGTCACCACCGTCGGCCGTGACCGCTCCGCCGCCGGAACCGTCCAGCGCACGTCGCGGACGACAAGTCGTTGGCCCGGCTCGGTTTCCCAGTCCAGCCACAACGCGCCACCGTCGACGAACCGGTCGAGCGGAGCGGCCAGCGAGATCGGTTCACCGTCGACGATCCGCGCCGCCACCACGCGCGACTCGCCCTCGAAGTCCGACGCCAGCAGGGAAACCGTGCCGGCACCGTCGGCCTCCAGTGCGACCTCGACAGCGCCGACCGTCGTCCAGCGTTGCCAGTAACTCGCCGGGAACCGGCCGAAGTACGTGTTGCCGGAGACCTTCGACGCCGGCTCCACCGTGAGTGTTGTCCGCTCGCGGCGGGCACTGCCCGAGACGATCTGCGCGTAGAGATCCTTGCTGATCACCGGATCGGGTCCCGAGAACAGCCCGCGCTGCGCGATCACCGGCGTACCTCGGCGGTCACGGCCGCCAGCTCGGCCGCGGTCCTCGACAGCGGGAACCGGGCCGCGTTGCGCAGCCCGGCCGCACGCAGGTCCGTCAACGCGCGGCCGTCCTCGGCCAGCAGCCGGATGGTGTCCGCGAGCGTGGACCGGGTGAACCGCATCGCCGAGTCACCCAGGACCTCGGCCAGCCCCGGCACCGGCTGATACGCCACCGGCAATCCGCAGGCCTGTGCTTCGACCGCGACGAGCCCGAACGCCTCCAACGTCGTCGACGGCATCACGAGCAGTTCGTGCCGCGCGAAGGCCTGCCACAACGCGGGCCGGTCGAACCACCCGAGGTACTCGACTGGGGTCGTGTCCACCGGGAGCGCGGCGAACTCGTGCTCGGGCGCCGCGACGCACAACGTCACGCCGGGCAGCCCGGTCAGATCCGTGATCAGCTCGGCCGCCCCCTTCTCCGCGGTCAGCCGCCCGGCGTACAGCACCCGGAACCCGTCCCGCGGCTCAGGCCGCGGTGGCGGCGAATGCAGCAACCGATCGGGGATTCCCCATGGCACGTGGACGATCCGCTTCGGTTCGACCGGCGTGACCGCACGCAGGAGGTCGGCCATCGCCGAGGTCGGCACGACGACCGCGCCTGCCGCCGCCGCGGCCTCGCGCAGTACCTCACGCTGGGTGGGATGCCCGGCCGCGAAGAGCAGATCGGTGCCGTGCACGAGCGCGATCCGCGGATGGTCGGGGAACGCGCGAAGCAACGCGGGGGTGGCGCCGAAACTCAAGTGCTGCCAATGCACCGCGTCGAAATCGGCCGGATCGAACCGATGCCGGATCGCCGTCGCGAGCTCGTCCACATAGGACCAGAATCCCGGCCCGTCGAGCTGCTTCCCCGGCACGTCGAGCAGTTCCGGCCCGCCTGAGCCCGCGTCGGAGCCGAGCATGAAGACACCGGCCTCGATCGGTGCTTTCGGGGCGAGGTAGAGGTCCTTGAGGAGCTCGACGCTCCCGCCGGGGCTGCCCGGCGGGAGGTCGATCCCGGTCAGCGTCTTCACGACAGTTCCTCGTACAGCCGGGAAATGTCGATACCGGCCGTACTCGTGTACTTCACGCCGACGTGCTGATAGCTCGCCGTCGATCCGTGCGCGACCAGGAAGATGATCTTGCCGAAGGTCATCAGCGGATAGACCCGGACCGGCCTGGCCACCCTGATCTCCAGCGTCCAGTTGATCGCGTGGCCGACATGGCCGAGCGGCGCCGAGACATGGACCCAGATGCCGAGCCCGCCGATCGTGTGGTCGCCGTTGATCATCTGCGCGTAGCGCTCGGAACGGGTCCGCTCGTGGGTGACACCCAGGTACAGCCGCCCCGGTTCGAGCACCATGCCCTCGGACGGGATGACGAGCTCGGTGAACGGCGTCGACCTCGCCGCGTCCAGTTCCGTGTCGAAGACGCGGATCTTCTCGCCGAGGCGCCAGTCGTACGCGTTGGGCGACAACCGGTCCGGCTCGAACGGGTCGATCACGATGTCCCCGCTCTCCAGCGCCTTCTCGATCGCCTTGCGGGTGAGGATCACGAGGTGACCGCCATCCTGTCGCGCCAATAGCGGGATTCCTGCGGGCCGACCGCCGACTGGTATTTCCCCGCGTAGAGATCGATCTCACCGGAGGACACGAAGAACATGATCTGGCCGATCTTCATGCCGTGGTAGACGCGCAACGGCTGGACGGGGGAGAGCATGAGCGTCCACTGGCCGTGGAAACCGATGTCCCCGATCGGGGCGGTGATCTCGACGAACAGCCCGAGCCTGCCGACCGACGACCGGCCGAACAACAGCGGCACGTAGATGTCCGAGCCGATGCGCTCCTCGGTGTGCCCGAGATAGAGCTGGTCGGGCCGGAGCACGTACCCGTCCTCGGGCAGCTGGATCGTCTCGGTCGGGTTCGGCCGGTAGGCGTCGACGACCTTGTCCCGATAGGACATCAGCGTGCCGCCGAGCGTGACGTTGTAGCTGTTCGGGTTGACCTGGTCCGGGCTGAACGGGGAGATCGCGATCCGGCCGTCGGACACCGACTCGGTGATCTCCGGCCCGGTCAGGATCATTTCACCCCGCCCTTGGCCGTCACGAAGCGGTACTTCACCTTGTCTTCGATCCCGAGGTCCCGAAGCAGCCGTCGCACGGTGGCGAAGTCGTTCATCATGACCTCGCCGTCCTCCTTGGCCCGGCAGTCGGCGATGATCTCGTCGACGTGCTCGATCCCGGCGAACCGGAGCACCTGCGGCCACAGCTCGTAGTCCTCGGCGCCGAACGCGGTGATCGCCTCGGGGAGGTAGTGGACGAAGAACTCCTGCCGCTCCGGCTCCAGTTTCGGGTAGATCTCCTTCATCAGCTCGGCCAGCACGGGACCGTGTGCCGCTTCGTCGCGAGCGTGCAGCCGGGCGATGAGCGCGTGCATCGGCTGGATGGACTTGTCGCCGGCAAGCAGGTCGAGGAAGGCGTTGATGCTCACCTCGCCGACGACCGTCCACATGAGATAGAGCAGGTCACGCTGCCACTGCTCGTCCATGCTCTCCGCGAGGGCGTAGAGCCTGCGGTTCGTCACCGGCTCCACAAAGGATTCCTCGAGGCTGATCTCGCGCGCCTCGCGGGTGCGCTGCATCGCCATCATGTGCATGTAGGTGTGCCATACCTCGTCGATATGGGACTGCTGGACGACTTCCTTGACCTCGTAGCGGTCGACGCCGGGGAAGACGCCGTGCGCGAGCTTCTCGAAGGTCGGGTTCGCAACGTGTTCCTCGGCGGCGATGACGCGCTCGTTGTAGGCGATCCACGCCAGCGTGTTGACGAGCAGCCGCTGCTCCTCCGACGCTTCGAGGAACCGCGGATGCTCCGAGAACGGCATGAGGTGCAGCGGGTAGTCCAGCAGGCTGGGATCGTAGTCACCGGGGTCGACCACTCCGGCCATATCGGTGCGGATGGTCGCGCGTTTGGGCCAGGCCGCCGCCAGCCTGCGCAGCATGCTCGGTCCGACGTGGGTCTCCGCAAGCTCGATGGGATGCATCGTCATCTCTCTCCTGTCGCGAAGTTCGGGGTCACCAGGTCTTCGACGCGGACGAACTCGAGTCCGCGGGCAAGCAGTCCTTCGATCACCGACGGCAAGGCGGTGACGGTCTGGGAACGGTCGCCGCCACCGTCGTGCATCAGCACGATCGAGCCGGGAATCGTGTGCCGCAGCACGGTTCCCGCGATCACGTCCGGGCCGGGCATCGCCCAGTCCTCGGTGTCGACGTCCCACAGCGCGAGCCGCGCGCCGAGGTCCGTCAGCGAACGGAGCACCGCGGGAGTCCTTGATCCATAAGGCGGGCGGAAGAACGCGGGCGCGGCGCCGAAGGCATCCGCGATCACGTCGCCGGTGCGGTTGAGCTGGTCGGCGAGTTCGGCCGGCGAGAGATCCGGCAGATAGGGATGGGACCACGTGTGGTTGCCGACGCCATGGCCCTGTTCCGCCATCCGCCGCAGATCTTCGCCGCGCGCGCCCGCGTTCAGCCCGACACAGAAGAAGGTGGCACAGACGCCGTAAGACTCGAGAATATCGAGAATCCGCCCGGTGTAAGGAGGATGTGGGCCGTCGTCGAACGTGAGCGCGATCTTCCCGTGCGTCCGGTCACCGTGTTCCAGTGAGCGCCCGGCCGCCGTCATCGCGGCCAGGGCTTCGTCACTGGCGGCCATCGCCGCGTGATGTTCGTCCAGCCGCCCGGTGAGCGAACCCGACTCGATCTCCAGGCGCACCACGGAAGCGGGATCTCGCCAGGCCGCGCGCGCCAGCTCGACGGCGGGCACCGAGCCGAAGCCCGGCCTCGGCGGCAGGATGGCCGGGTCGGCGCGGTACATGTCCAGTCCGGCGGCCATGAAACCGCCGTCGAGCATGCCGTTGGTGCTGTCGACGACCGCGGTCACGGGGCCGCCGAGGCCCTTCAGATAGGAGGAGATCTCCTTGCTCCGGTCCGCGGCGAACCGCACGGCAGGCCGGTCACCGTGCCCGTTCCCGTCGAGGACCGCGATCTCGAAACCCGCGTCGGTCCAGCCGATTCCGGCGTACAGCATCGATTTACCCCCATGGTGCGCGTGTCACTCAATCCAGTCGTGCGGTGGTGAGCCGCCCGGCGGTCGCCCGCCGGACGACGATCGGTCCGGCGATGGCGATCACCGCCGCGAGCAGGCCGGGTACCACCATGGCGGTGCCCAGCGAGGTGGCGTCGGCGAGCGGGCCGATGACCGCGGGCCCGCCGAGCTGTCCGGCGTAGGCCATGGTGGTCACCCAGGAAAGCGCGCGCCCGACGTTCGCGCCACCCGCGCCGACGGCGCTGAAGATCGCCGGTACGACGGTCGCCAGACCGGCCGCCACGACCACCCAGCCGACCAGGCCGAAGGCGAGCCGTCCCCCGGGAAGAAGTGGCGCGACGAGAACGAGCGCGTACCCCAGCACGGCGACCGATCCGGCGTACCGCATCCAGCTCGCCGGGTTCACCTTCGATCGGAGCCGATCGGCGGCGAGCCGGGAGACGGTCAGCGCGGCGGCGAACGCCGTGTACGCGAACGACGCCGTCGCCGGGTCCGCGCCGAGCATTCCTTGTGCGTGCAGGGAAGCCCAGCTGTAACCGGCGCCTTCGCTGACGAAACCGGCCAGCGCGACGACGCCGAGCAGCATGATGGTGCTCGGCGGCAGCCCGCCGGAAGAGGCGACCGGGTCGCCGGCCACCTCGTGCCGTGCTTCGCCGGTCAGCAAATGCCTGCCGGGCAAGAGGAACAGCATTGCCGCGACCACTCCGGCGCCGGCCATGAGTGCCGCGCCACCCACGTCGAGATGCAAGCCGACGGTGATCGTGAGGCCGCCGGCCACTCCACCCAGGCTCCACACCCCGTGGAACGTCGACATGATCGAGCGTCCGTAGCGGGTTTCCACCTCGACGGCGTGGCCGTTCATCGCGACGTCCAGTGAACCGAGCGCACCGCCGAGCACGAAGGCGGCGGCCAGCAGTACCGGGAAACCGGGAGCCAGGGCGGGACCGAGCAGTGTGAGCGCCGCGACGGGCGCGATCACCCGTAACACCGCACGGCTCGACCAGGCGTCGGCCAGCCGCCCGGCCACCGGCATGCAGGCCATCGAGCCGAGCGCGGTTGTCAGCAGCACCAGCCCGATCCGGCCCTCGCCGAGGTGGAGCCGGGCGTTGATCGACGGCAGTGACGCGCTCCAGACGGCGCAGACCAGCCCGCAGAGCCCGAAGACGCCCATCACGGCCATTCTGGCGCGACGAACGGCGGGCTCGGGACGCGTCACAGCGGCGGACCTCCTTCCCTGCTCGCGGGCATGACAAAGGAGGAGTCCTTCACTGTCCATATAGGACAAAGACGTGAACTGTCCCCCAGTTCGACCGGTTCCGCGACGGCGCGGCCGATTATAGTAAAGAAACTTTCCTAATTAAGGATGCAGGCCGGATGGCCCCGCTGTCAAGGGACATCTCGGGGTTCGAGCGGCGTCGCGAGCCGGGCGCGCATGGCCGCCAGTTCGTCGTCACCTTTCACCGAGGCGACCCAAGGTCTGGTCAGATGATCACCCGCCGCTCTGGGCACCAGGTGGACGTGAAGGTGGAAAACGTCCTGCCAGCCCGCGGATCGGTTGGCCTGGAACAAGGTCAGTCCGTCCGGTCGCAGCACCTCGCGGATCCGGGCGGCCATCGTGTGCGCGGTCCGCATGACGGCGGCCGCGTCCTCCGCGGAGATCTCCCAGAGGTCCGCGGCGTGGGCCCGGGGTATCACCAGGGTGTGGCCCGGCATCACGGCGGTATGGTCGAGGAACGCTGTCGTCCGCTCGTCTTCGAACAGCACGCGCCCGGCGCCCTCTCGGCCCGCCGCGATCTCGCAGAACACGCAAGCGGTGTCGGTTTCGTCCATGCCGCCGACTGTAGAGCGAGATGGCTGGCGGCGTTGATCGTCCACAATGGATTATCGCGTGTACCTGACCGGGTGTCCGGGTCGATGAGGGCTCGTTCCGAGATGATCGCGTGGCGAGCAAGGCAATGGTGTTCATGTTCTCGTCACCTGGGCGTGCCGTTACTTCCGGGTAACTTGTCACGCGGCGGCTTCATAGTGGGCTGTCCGATTCGCTTAAGGAAGGAACACCTTGATGGCTCAGGCCTCCAGAGCCCGCGTCACCGCCGGCGGTCTGGCGCTCGTCGCGGCGCTTGCCACGGTTTCGGCCCCTTCGGCCGTCGCGGCCGATGATCTGCCGACCGTGAAGCCGGCGACCGAAACCCCTGCCGTGTACGACGACGAAGCAGGCGGCAACGCGGACGCCGACGACCCGGCGATCTGGCGTAACCCGGCGGCTCCGGATCGCAGCCTCGTCGTCGCCACGGTCAAGGAGGGCGGCCTGCGCGTCTACGACCTCGACGGCCGCGAAGTGCAGTCGATACCGGCGCCGAAGGCATCCGGCCAGGACGATGCGCCCGGCCGGTTCAACAACGTCGACCTCGTGCACCGGATGAAGATCGGCTCCGGCGTCAGCGACCTGGCCGTCACCAGTGACCGCGGCCGTGACCGGCTGCGGATCTACCGAATCGACGGCGGCAAGGCCGCCGCCCCGCTCACCGACGTCACCGATCCCGCCGCGCCGGCGATCTTCTCCTCGTCGCAGGAGGAGATCAACGACCAGCGCACCGCTTACGGCCTCGCCACGTGGACCGATCCCACCAGCGGCCGCTCGTTCGCGGTGGTCAGCCAGCGGGAACGCACCGCGCTCAGCCTGCTGGAGCTGACGGCGGGCGCCGGAGGCACGGTCTCCTACCGCAAGGTGCGCACGCTCTCGTTGCCGTCCGAGTTCCGGCTGCCGAACGGCAAATCGTGGACCCCGTGCGGTGAGCCGGGCGAACTGCCCCAGGTCGAAGGCATGGTCGTCGATCCCGCGAACGGCACTCTCTATGCCGGGCAGGAGGATGTGGGTATCTGGCGGCTGGACGCCGACCTCGAAGGCACGCCGAAGCTGATCGACAAGGTCCGCGAGTACGGCATCCCCGGAACCTATGACGAGGCGACCGAAGAGTGCGTACCCGGAACCGACCCGGGCTACGGCGGCACGCGCCTGTCGGCCGACGTCGAAGGCCTTACCTTGCTCAAGGAGAAGGACGGCGACGGCTATCTGCTCGCCTCCAGCCAGGGGGACAACAGCTTCGCCGCCTATGACCGCGAACTCGGTGACGACAACGAGTACGAAGGCGGCTTCCGCGTGACCGCCGCGTCCGCGACCCTCGACGGCACCGAGGAAAGCGACGGCGCCGCCGTCCTCAACGAGCCGCTCGGAAGCAAGTACCCGAACGGCCTGCTCGTCGTCCAGGACGGTGACGACAAGCCGGGGGAGCCGGACCGCGACGCCACGAACTTCAAGTTCGTCGACCTCAAGCGCGTACTCGACGCCCTCGACGACTGACCGGACTCGCCCGGGCGGCGAGACCGCCACTCCGGCGGGACGCCCGCGGCTTCGATGCCACCGCCATAGCCGGTACCGATGGTCATGGCGGTGGCGAAGCGGCCAGGTCCGGCATGAGCCGCTCGCGGACCTCGACGGCTTCCGGCACCCCCATCTCGGTGTACGCCGCATGCGCGGCCTGCCAGTGTTTTCGCGCGGCGGCCGGATCACCGGCGGCGAACAGCGCGTCGCCGAGTCCACTTTGGGCTCTGGCCAGTTCGTAGCGGCTGTCCGCCGCGGTCGCCGACTCGATCGACCGCCGCAGGCACCGCACGGCGTCGTCCGCCCGCCCGGCGGCGAGCAGGGTCGCGGCCATGTCGTTGTGCGCCGCCAGCACTCCTTCCCTGCTGCCGATCTCCTTGGCCAGATCGATGGCCTGCCGGTGATGCGCCAGCGCCTCGTCGAACCGGCCTGCCGCGACGAGCAGGACACCGAGATGGTTGAGGACCTTGCCTTCGTCGGCCCGGTTGTGCGTCTGCCTCGCCACGGCGAGCGCCTGTTCGTAACAGGCCCCCGCGTCGGTTTCCTTTCCCATGCGCCAGAACGTGGTGCCGAGACCGTCGAGCGTCCGGCATTCGCAGAGATGGTCACCGCTCGCCCTGGTCACGTCGAGAGCCTGCGACAGATAATCGACGGCGGCGGGATGATTCCCCAGCCGCATCTCGGCGAGGCCGATATTGCACAACTGCCGTGCCCGGAACGATTCGTTGTTCCTCGCGACGGCGAATTCCATGGCCTGCCGGAAACAGGGCAACGCGGCGCGATAGTCACCGAGACTGGTCAGCAACAGGCCCACGTTCCCGGACAGGTTGACGACGTAATCGGATTCACCGGCGGCGGAGAACTCCTTGATCGCGTCCTCCAGGACGACGAGTGCCTCGGCGGTGTTCCCCCGCTGCCACTGGGTCATGGCCAGCCCGTTCAGAACGTGCCCTCGGGTGACACCGGACGCGACCCGGACGGCGTTGCCGAACAGGGCGAGTGCGTCACTCACGTGAACGCGGGCCTCGAAATAGCTCGTCATCACACACGCGAGCCGCGTCACGTGCTCGTCACGTCCCTCGCTCAGCGCCCACCCGGACGCGACGACGAGGTTGACCCGTTCGGCGTCCAGCCATGCCATCGCCTCGTCCGGCCCGTCGAACCCGAGGGCCCGCACCGCGGGGGTGGGCAGGTCCTCCCACCGCTCCGCCTCATGCGGGAAACAGGTGACGAGCGCGGCACGGGCGGTGGCCAGCTGGAAGTCGAGCAGCCGGACCGCCGCGGTCCGGCGCACCCGGGCCTGGACGTTCTCCCGGACGCGTTTCTCGGCGAAGACCCGCACCAGGTCGTGCAGTTCGAACCGGGACGCGCGGGCGGTGACCATATTGGCCGCCACGAGATCGGCGAGTTGCCGTCGGACCACGGCGACCTCGACGCCTGCCAGTGCCGCGGCCGCGTGGTCGTCGACATCGCGTCCCGGATAAGCGGCGAGCAGGCCGAGCAACACCCGGTCCGGCTCGGCCAGCTCGTCATACGACGTGCGCAACGCGACTTCGACCCCGTCGTCGAGTCGCAGCATGGTCCGCAGATCGGCGAGGCGGTCCCGGTGATCCGCCATCGTCCACTCGTCCGAGGCGGCCAACCGGCGGGCCACCAGCGCGAGGGCCAGCGGTAGCCGTCCGACCAGCTCGACGATGTCGGCCGCTTCGCCCTGCTCCGCGTCGACGCGTTCGTCGCCGATTCCGTCGCGGAGCAACTCGACCGACTCTTCCGGCGTGAACACGTCGAGCGTCACGTGCCGGGCCGAGTCCAGCCCGGCGAGACGGCGCCTGCTGGTGACCAGCACCAGGCAGGTCGGCAGGGCGGGCAGCAACGGCAGCACCTGATCGACCGACGCCGCGTTGTCCAGCAGGATCAGCGCGCGACGTCCGTCCAGCAGCCGCCGGAAAAGCGCGCTCCGGTCGGCGAGGGTGAGGCAGCCGATCTCACTACCGGACGCCCCGAGCCTGCGCAGAAAGCCTTCGAGCACCGCGGCCGGGTCGGCGGCGGGCCGATCCGCGTCGAAGCCGCGGAGATTGACCACCAGCCGCACTTCGGCGAACCGGCCCCGCTCGGCCAGCAGCCGCGCGACCTCGCTGGCGAACCGGGTCTTGCCGACCCCGGCCATGCCGGAGATCGCCCACACGCCGGCGTCGTCCTGCCCGGCCTCCAGCACTTGGCGCACCTGCTCCTGCCTGCCGACGAACCTGCCGCCCCCGGCTGGCAGGTGGTCTGCCACGCTGATCACGGCCGCCTCGGTGGCGTGCCCGGTGATCACCCGGTGCGCCTGCCGCCATTCCGCCGCGACGTCCATGCCGAGCAGCACGGCCGCGATGTCGACGACCAGTTCGACGTCCAGCCGCTTGCGTCCCGGCAGCAGGCAGCGGTACACGGTGTTGTAGGCGGGGAGGTCGACCGACCCCCGGGCCGTGCGCAAGCGCCGCACCCGCCGGTGCAGTTCGCGGTGGGTCAATCCCGCCCAGGCCAGCGCCTGTCTCAGCCGCTGGGAGAGCTCGTCGTACGACCGAGCGCCGACCGGGCTCGGCGGCTGTTCCTCCGTCACGGGAACCCCCTGGACACGTGAAACCGATCCGCCCGGCGGTGACTCCCGGACCGAATGCTGACCGACCTTAGACGAGATCCGGCGACCGGTGGGCCGAATGGGCTCTTGCCCTGCCCAGTACATGAAGGCCCCCTTCCTGTACCTAGGCGCAAGGATGGGGTCCTTCATGTACTCGGCACCGGCGATGTCACGTGATCGAACGGACGACACGGGTGATCCGGCGGACGACACGCGTGACTGGATGGCCGACACGACCGTGGCGGGCGGAGTACCGGCGATTTCTCCTGTTCGGGCCTTTTCGATCGGCCGAACGGACTACTCTTTTCGATCATGGATCCCGACGGGACACCGGAGCCGGTGGGCGCCGGTTCGTTCGACGAGCTGGCGGCCCGGCTGAACTCGCTGCGCGGCGGGCATGGCGTGTCCTACCGGGAGCTGCACCGGCGAGTCGTGCGGGGGCGGCGGACGGCGGGGAACCCGGATCTGCCGGTGTTCAACACGGTCTACCGCTGCCTCCAGCCGGGCAGACGGCGGATGGACGCGGATCTCGTCGCGGACATCGTGCGTGCGCTCACCGCCGACGAGGCGGTGGTGGCCCGGTGGCGGCAGGTGTGCCAGGTGATCGCGGGGCTCACCGCCGACTCGTCGTGGGTGACCGTGTCGGGTGAGCTGCCCGCCGACAGCACGGAGTTCGTCGGCAGGCACGCCGAGCTGGCCGCGATCACCGGAGACGGCGAGCGGCGGTCGCCGGTGGTGGTGATCGACGGGATGGCAGGCGTCGGCAAGACCAGTCTGGCCGTCCGTGCCGCGCATCGGCTGGCAAACCGGGACGGCGTCGCGGTCCGGTTGTGGGCGGACCTGCGTGGCTACGACGCCGACCGCGCACCCGCCGACCCGCTCGCG
This sequence comes from Amycolatopsis sp. NPDC057786, assembly GCF_042797905.1. Lineage (NCBI taxonomy): Bacteria > Bacillati > Actinomycetota > Actinomycetes > Pseudonocardiales > Pseudonocardiaceae > Amycolatopsis > Amycolatopsis sp. NPDC057786. The sequence goes on along the minus strand of NZ_JBHVKW010000093.1, from coordinate 2,005 downwards.
GTGCTGGACGAGTTCCTCCGGCGGCTCGGGGTGCCGGGCGGGGAGATCCACCGCCTCGGCCCCGCGGGCAGACGGACGACCTACCGGCAGCTGCTCGCGGACCGGCGTCCGGTCGTGGTGCTGGACAACGCGGCGGACGCCGACCAGGTGCGCCCGCTGCTGCCGGATTCGCCGGGCGGCACCGTGCTGATCACCAGCAGACGGCGCCTGACCGGCTTGCCCGATGCGCGGATCGTGCACCTGGAAGCGTTCCGGGGGACCGAGTCACTCGACATGTTGCGCAGGCTGGTCGGCGCGGCCGAGATCGCCGAGGACACCGAGGCCGCCACGACGATCGCCGAGCTGGTCGGTCATCTGCCGCTCGCGTTGACGGTGGTGGCGGGCCGGATCCGGAACCGGCGCGACTGGACGTTGCGCGACCACGCCGCCCGGCTCGCGGAACGCCGGAGCAGCCTGCGGGTCGAGGACGAGCTGGAGAACGCCATCGGCCTGTCCTACGCCGACCTGCCCGCCGAGTCCGCGCGGCTGCTGCGGCTGCTCGCGATCCATCCCGGCCGCGACGTCGACACGCGCGCGGCCGCCGCGCTCGCGGGGGTGGATCCGCGCACGGCGGAAGCACTTCTGGGTGAACTGGTCGACGGCAGCCTGGTGCAGCGGCGCGTCCGGGACCGGTTCGGCCTGCACGACGTGGTCCGGCTTTACGCGGCGGGGCTGGCGCGGGACGTGGACGCCGCCTCCGCACGGCAGGCCGCGCTCGCCCGGTTGTTCGGCTACTACCGGCACGGCGCTTGCCGCGCCATGGATCACTACGCCCCGCACGAACGCGACCGCAGGCCCGAAGTGTCCACTTCGGACGTTCCGCCGCCGGACTTCGGCGACGTCGCGGCGGCGACGGAGTGGCTGGACGCCGAGCGGCACAACCTGGTGGGCATCACCGCGCTGGCCGACGAGCAGGGCAGACGCGAGGACGCCGCCACGATGTCGCCGATCCTGAACCGGTACCTGTACAACGGGCTGCACTTCGCCGACGCGGAGATCGTGCACGGCATCGCGGTCCGCGCCGCCGACCCGCTGGTCCAGGCGAGTGCGCGGATGAGCCTCGGTGCGGTCTATCTGCGGTCCAACCGCTACCAGGAGAGCATCGACCAGTTCAAGCAGGCGCTCACGCGATACGACGAGGGCGGTGATCGGGCCAGCTGGGCGCGGGCACTGAACAATCTCGGCAACGCGTTCGACCGGCTCAGCGACTTCGCGGCGGCCGAGGACTGTTACCGGCGGGCGTTGCTCGTGCACCGGGCGACCGGCAACCGCACCAGCGAGAGCCGCGCGCTGGGCAACCTCGGGAACAGCGCGATGCGCGTCGGCGACTGGGACAAGGCGGCTTCGTACCTGGACGAGGCACTGGCGATCATGCTGGAGGTCGAGGACCGGGTCGGGGAATGCCTGACCTACGGCAACCTCGGCACGGTGCGCGAGCAGCAGGGGCACTTCGCCGAGGCACTCGACCATTACCGGCGGGCGCTCGTCACCGCACGCGAGTTCGGCTACCCGTTCCCGGAGACCGAGGCGTTGCTCCACATCGGCGTGCTGCTCGCGCGGCTGGGTGAGCACGACGACGCGCTGGCGCACCTGACCGAGGCGCTGGACCTCGCGCGCCGGAACAGCTTGGGCGAGTTCGAGATCAAGGCGCTCAACGGCATCGGCATCGCTCTCGGCGATCTGGGTGACGCCGCGGGTTCGATCGCCAGGCACCGGGAAGCGCTTGCGGTCGCCGAGAAACTGGGCGACCGCTACGAGCAGGCACGCGCGCACAAGGGGATCGAGCACGGCGCGGCCGTCACCGGCGACATGGGCGTGGCCGACGATCACGGGCGGAAGGCGCGGGCACTGCTCACGGAGATCGGCCTGCGCTAGCTTGAGTTTTAACGTCTGTTCGGCCGGGTGGCACCCTGGTTGATCATGGGTGAAGCCCTTGGTTGATCATTCCTCTTGCGACAGAGGGAAA
>NZ_JBHVKW010000092.1:0-34655 GCF_042797905.1 Amycolatopsis sp. NPDC057786 | reverse complement strand
CCGCGACCAGCCCAAACAGACAGAAACCCAGCCACAGACAGAAACCCAAGACCACCAACCCACGACCCCGACGAACAGGTTAAAACTCAAGCTAGGCGGTGTCCTGTAAGTCCTGTTGGCGGTCTTGGCGCCCAGATGTCGCGAAAGCCACTTTCGGGACATCAGGCGTCGCGAACGTGGCTTTCGCGACACGCTCCGGCCGCACACGGCCACTTGCGGACGCCACCACCGACCCGACTGTCCACAAAGGCCTCCCTCTGCAAGGGTGGTACCTGATTGGTCCGGTTTGAGTGGTTTCATAAAGGGGTCGTGAGTGAGAAAGAGGGTTGGAACCCTCCTTGCCGCTCACGACCCACGCCGCACCACGGATCCGGGGCGCCATCGAGGGGGAGTGGCGATGTCCCGGATCCGTGGTGACCGGCTCACTTCCAGACGTACGCGGCGCCGCCGAAGCCCGGCTGGACCTTCGCCCGCACCCGGGGGGTCGAGGCGAGGCCGAGATAACCGCCGCCCTTCTTCGGCGGGCCCGACCAGCGCACGACAACGGTGCCGCCGGTTCCGCAGCCCGCCGTCGTCCAGGTCGAGACGCTCTTCTTCTTTTTGGTGCTCCAGTAGTGGCCCTCCGCCTGGACGCAGACCCGGCCGTTGCTTCCTGCCGGGATCTTCCACGTGTAGCGGCGGTGCTGCGGGTTCTTCTTCGAATCCGGGCTGATGTAGCCACAGCCGTACTTGCTCACCGCCCACTTGCCGTAGCCGGCCACGGCGCGACGCCAGTCGCCGCAGTCGGCGGCGGTGACGTCGCCGCTCTCCGGGGCCTCTTCGGTCAGCTCGACCTCGGCCGTGCCTTCGTCGACCCCTGATTCGGCGACCGTGGTGGCGTCCGCCTGCTCGTCAGCCACCGCCGGCGCGGCCTGCGCGGCGAGCACCATGCCCGCGGCCACCAGACCGGCCGTGACCCGTGTCGTCCATTTCTTCAACGTTCATCTCTTTCCGGTAATTCGATAGGTCGGCCGCGTAAGTGATTTTCCATCAGCTATTTACCTGGCCACGGCAGACATTATCGGCGCCGCGCGGACCGGCATAGTGATCTTGAGCGGTGACCTTGATCGAAGTTGTTCGAAAACGCCGAACCGGTCATCAGCCGAGATCGACGAGCGACCCGACGCCCCAGTGCCGGGCTCGCGCGGCGATGGCGCCGTAGAGCGCCACGTCCAGCACGCCCATGCCGAACGGGTTGAGCACGACGTGCGGCCTGGCGGTGCCGCGGCTGGTGTACCGGCCGGTGAGCAGCCCGCCCAAGGTGCCGTCGATCGGCTTCGCCGTGCCGTCCGATGGGCGGGTGACCAGCCCGGCGCCCATCAGGCGGCCGAGCGGGCGGCGCGGGTTGTCCGCCACCAGGTCGAGGTCGTCCACGTACAGTGCCGCGGCGTCGAGGAACGTCTCGTCCGCGAGGTCGCCCAGGGACACGTTGACCAGCAGCGCGCCGGGCCGCGCCCAGTCGGGGGTCACGTAACCCTCGTCGGCGGTGGTGGTGAAGACCGCGATCTCGCCGGCGACGACCGCGTCGCGAGCCTTGTCGTGCACGGTCACGGCGAGGCCGTCGCGGGAGAGCAGGTCCGCGAGGCGGTGGGCGACGGCCGGGTCACGGTCGTGCAGCGACACCGCGCGCAGGGCCGTCAGCCTGCGGGTCAGCAGCGCCGCGTGCATCCGCCCCTGCGCTCCGCAGCCCACGATCGCGAGCGAACCGGCACCGGCGAAACCCGTGACATCGACGCCGACCGCGCTCACCGCCGCCGTGCGCACGGCGCTCAGCAGGCCGGCCTCCATGATCGACGTGACCCTGGCCGTCTCGGCGTCGAAGCACAGGCCCAGTCCTCCCGCGCGTTCCAGGCCCGCCGCCGGGTTGGACACGCTGGCGTTGATGATCTTCATGCCGTGGTGCGGCCCCACCGCGCCGGGCATGCCGATCGACCGGGTGTACGCGCCCCGCGAGTTCTCCCACCGCAGATACGCCTCCGCGGGGAGCAGGCTCTCGCCGCGGTCGTGGTCGGCCAGCGTCCGCCGCACGACGTCGACCGGGTCGATGCTCGCCAGGCAGCGCCGGACGTCCGCGCGCGACAGCACGAGCACCCGGCCCGCGCCCGCCAGCCCCGTGTCCGCCTGGTCGTACCACTGCTCGCTCATGCCGAATCCTTGCCGCGGCACCATTCCAGTGCCGCCATCGCGCTGTACATCTTGTTCTCCGCTTGGGCGAACGCGATGCTGTCCCCGCCGTCCAGTACTTCCGCGGTGACCTCCTCGCCGCGGTGCGCGGGCAGGTCGTGCATGAACACCGCGTCCGGGCTGGTGCGCCACAACGCCCGCGTCACCTGGAACGGCGCGAAAACCTCGCGCCAGTCGGGGTCCGGTTTGGTCGTCCCCGTCGTCTCCCACCGCGTGGTGTACACGACGTCGGACACGGGCAGGTCGTCCATGTCATGACGCTCCACAATGGACGCTTGATGGCGTGCGGCGTGCGACCGCGCCCGCGCCAGCATTTCGGGATCGAGGCCGTAGCCGGGCGGTGTGCGCAGCTGCAGTTCGGTACCGGGGAACCGGGTGAGCGCCAGCGCGAGCGCGGCCGCGGAGTTGTTGCCCTCGCCGAGGTACAGCACGCGAAGCCCGTCGACGCGCCCGAACCGGCGGACCATCGTGGTGAGATCCGCGAGCGCCTGGGTGGGGTGCTCGTCCGCGGTCATGGCGTTGACCACCGACATCCGCTTCTGGTCGGCCATGGCCCGCAGTTCAGCCGGATCGCCAGCGGTGCGCACCACGAGCGCGTCGAGCATGCTGGACAGCACCCGCCCGGTGTCCTCGATGGACTCTCCGGTGTTGATCTGCAGGTCGCCCGGCCCGTAGGAGATGACGCGCGCGCCGAGCCGCAGTGCGCCCGAGGAGAACGCAGTGCGGGTACGGGTGGAGGTCTTGCTGAAGTAGATGCCCACGACCTCGCCGGACAGCGACGTGGCCGCCTGCCGAGGGTCGTCGGCCAGTCGCGTCGCCCTGGCGACGACGGAACGCAGGTCCTCGTCGGTGAGATCGTCGAGCGAAATGAGGTGGCGCAAGGTTTCTCCTTACCGGGCGGCGGTCAACGGCCGGGTTTTGACCTCGGGTACCTCGCCGAAGTGCTCGAGTACCCAGGAATCCGAGTAGATGGTGTCGAGGTAGCGGTTGCCGTCGTCGGGGAAGACGAGCACACAGCGGGATCCGGCGGGGATGCGATGGCGCAGCTTGCCGAGCGCGGACACGGTCGCGCCCGACGACCCGCCTGCCAGGATCGCTTCACGCGCCACCAGCAGACGGCAGGCACGCACGCATTCCAGGTCCGTCACGTGGACGATTTCGCTGATCGCACCGGCGGAATCGACCGAGCCGACCAGCGGCGGCCGCCGCCCGGCACCGTGCCCGGGGATCAGCCGTTCCTCGGTCGGGGTGTGGAAGATGGCGCTGCCCGCCGCGTCGACCGCGACCAGTTTCGTGGCGAGGCCGTGGTCGCGGATGTGGTCGGCGCAGCCGCGCAGCGTGCCGCCGGTGCCGACCGAGCAGAACAGGTAGTCGACCCGTCCGTCCAGCGCGGTGACGATCTCGGCCATCGTCCGCTCGTGCGCGGCCGCGTTGAGCGGGTTCTCGTACTGGTTGGGCCAGAACGCGTCCGGCAGCAGTGACACCAATTCCCGCACCCGCGCGATCCGCGCTCCGAGCAGGTCGCCGCCCGGAGCGGACACGATCTCCACCGCCGCGCCGTAGGCCCGCAACAGCGCGAGGGACTGCGCGGTCGTCCGGGTGTCGACAACGCAGATCAGGTCGAGCCCGAAGTAGGCGCACAGCTGGGCGAGGCCGACCCCGAGGTTGCCGGAGGTCGACTCCACCACCACCGACCGGCCAGGTACCAGCTCACCGGACTGGACCTTGCCGCGCAGCATGTGCAGCGCGGTGCGGTCCTTGACACTGCCGCCGGGATTGAACTTCTCCATCTTCGCGAACACCTGGACGCCCGCGATCGGCACGACCCGCTCCAGCGCGACCAGCGGCGTGCCGCCGATCGTCGCGAGCACTCCGCTCAGGTCACCCGTGCTCAACGGACACCCGCTCTCCCCTGGCCGCCGGGACCGTGGCCGCGACATTGCCGCCGGAGACGACCGCCACGGTCGGGCCACGCCACCGTCCGGTCAGGTGGGCGGCGGTCGCCACCGCACCGCTCGGCTCCGCGAGCACACCGAACCGGTCGGACAAGAAGTCCTGCGCGGCGACGATGCCGTCCTCGTCGACGGTGACGATGTCGTCCACGAGCGCCTTGATGTGCCGCCAGGCGAGTTCGCCGAGCACCGGCGCGCGCAGTCCGTCCGCGATCGTGCGGTAGGTCCGCTCAACCGGCCACCGCACCAGCCTGCCCATCCGCAGCGACTCGGCCGCGTCCCCGGCCAGCGCCGGCTCGACGCCGACGACACGGACGCCGGGGGAGAAGGCCTTCACGGCGGCGGCGACCCCGGCGAGCAGGCCGCCGTTGCACACCGGCACCAGGACGGTGCGCACCTCCGGCAGATCCGTCACGATCTCGGCGCCGACCGTGCCGTGCCCGGCGATCACGTCGAAGTCGGCGGAACCGACGACGGTGGCGCCGGTCCGCGCCGCCAGTTCGGCCGTGGTCCGCTCGCGCAGCGCGGGCGGTACGACCACGACGTGCGCGCCGAGCGCGCGTACCGCGTCCATCTTCAACACGGGCGCGGTGTCCGGCAGGACGACCGTGGCGCGCAGGCCGTGGCGTGCCGCCGCGTAGGCCACCGCACGCCCGTGGTTGCCGGACGACTGGGCGAGGACATGACTCGCGGTGAGCCGGGAGACCGCGTTGAGCGCGCCTCGTGCCTTGAACGAACCGGTCCGCTGCCGGTGCTCCGGCTTGAGCCACAGATCGCCGACCGGCCCGAGCAGGGCGGTGCGGTGCACGGCGTGCCGGATCCGCTCGGCGGCCGAGCGCAGGTCGGCCGGGGTGACGAGGGAGGACATCGGCGTCACCGCGCCAGGTTCCGGTCGGCGAGGGCCTGCACACGGTCGAGGTCGGTGTCGATCTCGGCCGGTGGTGCCGCGTCCGGCAGCAGCTCCTCGATGTCGCGCAGCGGCCGGTACCGCAGCCCGAGCACACCCCACACCACCAGCACGGCACCGGAGACCGCCATCAGCGTGGCGAAGCCGCCGAGCCGGTCGGCGAGCGGTCCCGCGGTCAGGAACCCGAGCGGTTGCATGGCGGTGGCCAGCATGACGTTGATCGCCAGCACCCGGCCCTGAAGCTGCTGGCCGACCTTCGTCTGGATGATCGACAGCCAGTGCGCGTTGCCGATGCTCATGCACGCCAGCCGCACGAACAGCCCGGCCGCGACCACGAACACGGACGGCCACGCGCCCATCAGCGCCACCCCGAGCCCGGAACCGATGACGAAGGCGATCATGCCGGTGGAACGGCGCGCGGTGCCGCCCCAGGTGATCACGACGAGCGCGCCGACCGCCGCGCCGATACCGCCGACGGCACTGACCACCCCCAGCTCGCCCGTCGAACCGATCGACAGGACCAGCGGGGTGAGTCCCACCCACATCACGGCGGTGAAGTAGTTGACCACCGCGAAATAGCCGATCATCACCAGCAGCGGCTTGCGGCGCAGCACGAACTTCCACCCGCCGGTGACCGCCTTCGCGAACGGTTCGACCCTGGTGAAGAACAGCCGCTTCGGGAACCGCACCAGCACGAGGGTGGTCACCCCGATCGCGAACGTGGCGACGTCGACCGCGACGACCGCGGTCAGCCCGGACAGTCCCATGAGGACACCGCCGAGGACCGGCCCGAGCACGGTGCCGAGCCCGGCGCCCATGTCGGCGAGCGCGTTGGCCTGCGGCAGATACGGCTTCGGCACCAGCTGGGCGATCGCCGCCAGGTAGGCGGGCCGGTGGAACGCCGACGCCACCGACATCACCCCGACGATCACGCAGACCGCCATGAGATCGAGCCGTCCCAAGGCGACCAACACGGCGAGCGCGGCCATCGCCGCGCCGCTCGTCAGGTCGCAGCACAGCATGATCCGCCTGCGGTCCACCCGGTCGGCGAGCGCGCCGCCGACCGGTGTCAGGAGCATGCTCGGCACGCGGGCGAGCAACACGACCAGCGCGAGGTCGATGACGCGTCCGCTGAGCTGGTAGGCCCACACGCCGAGCGCGAACGCGCTCAGCTCGTTGCCGATCATCGACACGGCCTGGCCACCCGCCACGGTGTAGAACGCGCGCAGCCCGCGCCGGGTCTCGGTCGCGGCGACCGGGACGTCGACGACTTCCGGCGGCAGGTCACCGGCGGCCCAGCGGGGCAGCCGGTCCCGCAGCAGCGCGGCGACCTCGGCGGCCTGGTGACGCAGGAAGTAGTGCCCGGCCTTGGGCAGCACGGCCAGCTCGACGCGGTCGGCGAAGACGCCCCACTCCCGGTACCGCTCCTGGTACAGCTCGGTCGCCGGGTCGCTCGACCCGACCACGCACAGGACCGGTGCCGTGAGCCGGGGTTCCTGTCCGGTGTCCGGGTCGAGTGCGCGGCCGAACCACGCCTGCGCCTGTCCGGCGTCGTGCCGCAGCGCCCGCAGCATCGCCGCGCTCGCGGCCTCGTCCATGTCGTCCAGCAGTCCGCCGGTGGCCCGCAGCGTGTCCCGGTAGAGCCGGTCCGCCACCCAGCGCTCGCGCGGGAACCGGCGTTGCAGCCAGGCGGAAAGCCTGCCCGGCAGGCGCGCGGAGGGGAAGCTGCCCGCCACGACCACTCCGGCGACGGTGCGGCCGTCGGCTTCGAGCCGGGCGGCGAGCGCGGTGGCCACCGCGGAGCCGACGCAGTGCCCGTACACCGCGACCGGGCCGGTGACGGTCCGGCCGATCTCGTCGGCCAGCAGGTTCACGACCTCGTCGAGGGTGCGGAACGCCTCGTCGGGCCGGGCCACGTCGTGGCCGGGCAACTCGACGGCGAGCAGGTCGATTTCCGGTGCGGCGGCGGCGAGTTCGGTGGCCAGCGGCTGGAACACCGCGGCCGAGCCGCCGCCGTAGGGCACGCAGACGAGCGTCAGATCCGGTGTGCCCGCGCGGGCGGGGGAGAGGCGGTGCAGCAGGCGCCCGTCGGTCTCCCGCCCGGCGTCGAGGTGGGCGGCCAGTTCGCGGACGGTCGGGTGCAGGAACAGGTCGATGACCCGGAGCCGCTCGTCGATCAACCGGACCGCGCGGACCGCGGTGAACGAATGGCCGCCGAGGGCGAAGAAGTCGTCGTCCGCACGGACCTCGGGCACGTCGAGCACCTGCGCCCAAACCTGGGCGATGCGGTGCTCGGCCGGCGTTTCCGGCGCACGGGAACCCTTCACCGGCGCGGGAATGGCCTCGGTGACCGGACGGGACCCGGCGCGGGCCGGACCGACCGCGGCGACCGGCTGGTCCACAGTGGACAGCATGCCGGTCAGGAGCGCCTGGAAGTCGGCGACGATCCCCTCGGCGGTGACGGCGTCGAACAGGTCGGCCCGGTAGGCGAGGCCACCGAGGTAGGTGTCGCCGTCGTTGACCAGCACCATGCTGAGGTCGAACTTCACCTGCTCGCCCGCGTCGCGGACGGCCGTCACTTCGACACCCGGGATGGCGGGCGGCGTCGCAGGCTGGTCGAGGACGTTCAGCAATACCTGGAAGATCGGCGTCGCGGCCACGGACCGCTCCGGCCGTAGCCGCTCGATGATCCTTTCGAGAGGCGTCTCGGCGTGCGCGAACGCGCCGAGCACGGTCTCGCGGGACCGGCCGAGCAACTCCCGCACGGTCGGGTCGCCGCCGAGGTCCGTGCGCAACACGAGCGTGTTCACGAAACAACCCACCGTCGACTCGGCGTCCGGGTGATGCCGCCCGGACTCGGGCACGCCGACGGCGACGTCGTCGGTCCCGGCGCGGCGGCCGAGCAGTTCCTGCCAGCAGGCCAGGAGCACCATGAACGGCGTCACGCCTGCCTCGGCCGCGACCTGCCGGACGCGTGCGGTGAGCGCGGCGGGGAGCGCGAACCGGACGTGCCCGCCGGACCAGTCGGCCACCGCCGGGCGGGGCCGGTCGGTCGGCAACGCGAGCAGCGGCGGCAGCCCGGACAGGCGGTCGCACCACCAGCCCAGGTCCTCGTCGCGCTCGCGGGCGGCCAGCCAGGCGGCGTAGTCCGCGTACTGGACGGGCAGGGGCGCGTCCGGTGCCGATCCCGCGAGCCGCGCGGTGTACGCGTCGGCGAGATCCGTGCCGATGACGCCGCGCGACCAGTTGTCCGTCGCGATGTGGTGCACGGTGAGCGCGAGGACGTGCTCATCGGCCGCGATCCGGAACAGCGAGGCCCGCAGCGGCGGTTCCCGGTCGAGCGCGAACGGCCGGGCCAGCTCCGCCCGGCACGCCGCGTCCACCCGATCGGCCGTGATGTCCACAATGGACACGGGCACCCGGTCGGCGGGCACCGGCACGGCGACCGGGGTGCCGTCCCGCTCCTCGATGACGCTGCGCAGGACGGTGTGCCGGGCGGCGACGTCCCGCACGGCGAGCACCATCGCCGCCGCGTCCAGCGGCCCGCGCAGCCGCAGCACGAGATCGGCGTGATAGGCCGAACCCGGGCCGAGCAGTTCGAGAAACCACAGCCGCGCCTGCGCCGACGACAAGGGCGCGGGCGCTTCGGGGTCCGGCCGCACGGGGATGGGCGCGCCACCGAACGCGCCACCCGGGTCGGCGGACAGTACGGCGGCGAGGTCGGCCAGCACCGGGTGCTCGAACACCGTGCGCACGGCGACGTCTCGGCGCAGCGCCTCGCCCAGCCGCCCCGCCACGCGTACCGCGGCGAAGGAATGACCGCCCGCGGCGAAGAAGTCGTCGTCAGCGGAGATGTCGGCGTTCCCGAGGACGTCGCCCCAGACCCGCGCCACGAGCCGTTCCGCCGGGGTCGCCACCGGCCTCCGCGCGGCGGGTTCCCGCTCGGCGACGTCCGGCAGCGCCGCCCGGTCGATCTTGCCGTTCGCGTTGAGCGGCAAGCGATCCAGGACCGTGATCGAGGCGGGCACCAGGTAGTCGGGCAGGCGTTCCCGCAGCGTCCGGCGGACGGTCGCCACGTCGAGCCCCGGCCCGACCAGCCAGGCGGAGAGCCTGCGGTCCAGGCCGTCGCCGACCGGCAGCACCACGGCCTCGGCCACCCCGTCGACGTCGCGGAGGGCGGCGGTGACCTCGCCCAGTTCCACCCGGTGGCCGCGCACCTTCACCTGGTCGTCCGCGCGACCGAGGAACTGCACGGCGCCGTCGGCACGCACCCGCAGCAGATCGCCGCTGCGGAAGCATCGCACGCCGGTGCCCAGCGGATCGGGCACGAACCGGGCGGCGGTCTGCGTGTCGTCGCCCAGATAGCCGCGGGTGATCTGCGGTCCGCCGATCACCAGTTCACCGGTCATGCCCCCGGGCACGACCGCGCCGCGCGCGTCGACGAGATGGCCGACGACCCCGGGCAGCGGCGTGCCGAGTGGCACGTATCCGGTGCGCTCGTGCGGCGGGACGGTCGCCACGTCGCACGTCATCGAGATCATCGTGCTCTCGGTATGCCCGTAGTGGCTCTGCACCCGAAGGCCGGGGCGGGCCGCCTCGGCGCGCTCGACGAGCGACCACGGACATGCCTCACCGGCGAGGATCAGCAGCCGCCTCGGCAGCACGGCGGCCAGATCCCCGTGCCGGGCAAGGAGTTCCAGGTGACTGGGCACGCATTTGAGCACGTCGACCGGATGCTCGGCCAGATACCCGGCGAAGGCCTCCGGATCCATCGCGGTGTCCCGCTCGACCAGGTGGACGGTGCCGCCGGTGGTCAGCGCGCCGTACACACAGGTGAGGCCGAAGTCGGCCGCCGGGGTGGAGACGACCGCGAACGACGCGCCCGCCACGTCGCCGAGCCGGGGCAGCATGCCCGACAGGTAGTGCGCGACGTTGCGGTGCTCGACCGCGACACCCTTCGGCGCACCGGTCGAACCGGACGTGAAGATCACGTGGATCAGGTCGTGTCCCGCGACCGGGACATCCGGCCGGGTGCTGGGCTGGTCCACGACCGCGTCGTCGACGGTCAGGACGGTGACGCCGGGAACGGTGACGCCGAGGCCCGGTTCGGCGAGCAGGATCCGCGCGCCCGCGGTGGCGAGGATGGCCGCCACCCGCGCCCGCGGATAGGTGGTGTCCATCGGCAGGTACGCGCCGCCGGACTTCATGATGCCCAGCACCGCGCACGCCACGTCCGTGCCCTGTTCGAGCAGCAGCCCGACCGGCTCGTCGGCACGCACGCCGAGCGCCCGCAACCGGTGCGCGATCCGGTTGGCGCGTTCGTCGAGCCGCCGGTAGGTGAGCGTGCCGGTCGCGCCGACCACGGCCACCCGGTCCGGGCAGCGGTCGACGGTGTCTTCGATCAGCGTGTGCACGGGGCGGAGTTCGCCCCGGTCCGGTTCCGGTCCCGCCAGCACCGGGGCGGTGACGGCTTCGATCGGCACCTCGGCCACCGGCCGGTCGAGGTCCGCGGTGATCCCGTCGACGAGCGTGACGAACCAGCGGGCGATCCGCTCAGCGGTGCCCTGGTCGAACAGGTCGGTGCGGTAGGACAGCCCGCCCGAATAGCCGTCGCCGGACCGGGACAGCGCGAGGTTCAGGTCGAACTTGACGCTGCGCACCGGCGGTTCGGTGACCCGGGTGACCAGACCGGGCAGCTCGGGTGCCCGCGACGGTTCGTCGAGCACGTTGAGCATGACCTGGAAGATCGGCGACGCGTCGAGCCCGCGTCGTGGCGCGACCCGCTCCACGATCCGCTCGAACGCCACGTCCGTATGCGCGAACGCGTCGAGCACCGTGTCACGGGCGGCGGCGAGCAGTTCGCGGCCGGTGGTCACCCCGGCCAGGTCGGTGCGCAGCACCAGCGTGCCGACGAAGCAGCCGACGACCCGTTCGGCGTCCGGATGGCGCCGTCCGGACTCCGGCACACCCACCGGCACGTCGGTCGTCCCGGCCAGCCTGGCGAGGAGTGTCTGCCAGCACGCCAGGAACACCATGAACGGGGTGGCGCCGGTGGTGCGGCCGATCTCCCGAAGCCGCGCGGTGAGCGCCGCGGGCACCTCGACGCCGACCTCGGCGCCCTCGTCCCCGGCCACGGCCGGACGGGGCCGGTCGGTCGGCAGCTCCAGCACCGGGGGGAGCCCGGCGAGCCGTTCGTGCCACCAATCCAGGCCGGCCTCGGCGGTGTCCGGCCTGGAACCGTTCCACGCCACCAGGTCCGCGTACTGAAGAGGCGGTGGCGGCGGCATGCCCCGGACGCCGAGGCGGGCCGCGTAACAGGCGGCGAGGTCGTCGAGCACGACGGCGACCGACGGGGCGTCCATCGCGATGTGGTGGAACGTCAGCGCCAGCACCCGCCGGTCGGCGGCGACGCGGAACAGCACGGCCCGCATCGGTGGCATGTCTTCGAGCGCGAACGGCCGGGTGGCCTCGGCGGCTACCTCGGCGTCCAGCTCCGCCGATGTGACGTCCACAATGGACACCGGGACAGCCGGTCCGGCGCACCGCATCGGCATGCCGTCGATCTCCCGGTACACGCCGCGAAGCACGTCGTGACGGCCGGCGACGTCCCGGACCGCGGCGAGCAGCGCCGTCTCGTCGGCCGGTCCGGTCAGTTCGAGCACGAGCGGCAGGTTGTAGGCGTGGCCGCCGGGTTCGAAGCGGGCCAGGAACCACAGCCTGGCCTGCGCGGACGACAGCGGCACCGGTGTCCCGTCGCGAGGGAGCCGGGGGATGGCGGGCTCCTTCGCGACGGGCGTCCCGCCGTGCAACGCGGCGGTGGCGCGGCCGGCGAGCAGCTCGCGCAGGCGTCGCTGTGCGGGAGTGACGAGTGAGTCGGTCATGCGGTGCTCCCGGTCGGGACATCGGCGTTGTCGTCCGCCAGTGCGGTCATCGCGATCCGTTCCAGTTCCGTGGCGAATTCCCGCAACACCGGCCGGTCGAACAGGCACCGCACCGGGACGGGGAAACCGAACGCCTCGCCGAGACGGCCGACGACCTTGGTCGCGGCGAGCGAATGTCCGCCAAGGCCGAAGAAGTCGTCCAGCGCGCCGACCCGCTCTCGGCCGAGCGCCTCGGCCCAGGTCACCGCGATGAGTTCCTCGACCGCCGACGCGGGCGGGCTGTCCGGCCCCGCCGGTGCCGAGGGTGCGGGCAGCGCGGCGCGGTCCACCTTGCCGGTGGCGGTGACCGGGAACGCGTCGAGCGGAACCCATCGATGCGGCACCGCGTAGCCGGGCAATCGGCCGCGCAGCAAGGCCGCCACCGCGCCTGTGTCCACAGTGGACGGGGTGAGGTAGCCGACGAGGTGTGGTTCGCCGTCCCCGGCACGCACCACGACCACCGCGTCGGTCACCCCGGCGACCGTGCGCAGCACGTGCTCCACCTCTCCGAGTTCCACCCGGTTCCCGCGGATCTTCACCTGGTGGTCGGCGCGGCCGTGGAACTCCAGCGCGCCGTCGGCCCGCCAGCGGACGAGGTCGCCGGTGCGGTAGGAACGCCCGCCGTGCAACGGGTCGCTGCCGAAGGCGGCCGCGGTCTGCTCCGGGCGGCCAAGGTAGCCCGGTGTCACGCCGGCGCCGCCGACGCGCAACTCGCCGACCGCGCCGGGAAGCGCGACCTGGCCGAACGGGTCGACCACCGTGAGCAGGGTGCCGCCGATCGGTCCGCCGATCGGGATCGGCCGGTCGGCGGCCAGGTCGGCGGTGGTCACGAGGTGCGTGGTCGCGGTGATGGTGGTCTCCGTGGGTCCGTAGCAGTTCCGCAGGCTCGCGACCCGGGCGGCGAGCTGCCGCGCCAGTTCGACGTCGAGGGCTTCGCCACCGGAGAACACGTGCAGCCCCGGCAGATCGGGAAGCCCGGCGGCGACGAGCATCCGCAAGGTGGTCGGTGTCGGGTTGAAGTGGGTCGCGCCGGTCGAGACGAGCCGCTGTACCAGCGCGTGCCCGTCGACGGCGCAGTCCCGGTCGGCGATCGCGCAGTGCGCCCCCGCGGTCAGCGTCGTCCAGATCTCGCCGGTGGCCGTGTCGAACACCAGCGGCGCCACCGCGAGCCACGTGTCGGCGGGCCGTACGCCGGTGACTTCGCGGAAGGCGTCGACCAACGCGGCGAGATTCCGGTGCGTGACCGCGACGCCCTTCGGTTCGCCGGTCGAGCCGGACGTGTAGAGGACGTAGGCGAGGTCGTCCTGGCCTGGCTCTCGCAGGGCGCGGGTGTCCGCGACGGGGGCGCCGAGATCCACGACGGTCAGATGCGGCAGCGCGACGCGGGCCACGTCCAGCGCGTGGCCGCGGGCGGCGACGACCCGGACCCCGGCGTCGGCGGCGAGCGCCGCGATCCGGTCCGCGGGATGGCCGGGATCCAGTGGCAGGTACGCGCCACCCGCCCGCCACACCGCGAGCAGCCCGGCCGGCAGGTATTCGTCGCGGGGCAGGCATACGCCGACCACATCGCCGGTGGTGACACCCGCGGCGAGCAGGCCGCGGGCACCCTGTGCCGACCAGGTGGCCAGGTCCCCATAGGACAGTCGCCCGGCAGGTGACGACGTCGCCATCGCGCCTGGCCGTTGCGCGAGCACGTCGGTGACCACGGTCCGGTCGGTGGGCAACGGGTTCCCGGTACCCCAGCGGCGCAGCGTGGCGCGTTCCGCGTCGCCCAGTATGTCCAATGTAGACAGTTCGGCGTCCGGATCGGCGGTGAGCCGGTCCAGGAGGGTGCCGTACCAGCGGGACCACCGTTCGATCGTGGCGCGGTCGAACAGATCGGCGCGGAACACGAGTCTGCCCACGTAGCCGTCGCCGGTGCCGGTGAGGTCCAGGTTCAGGTCGTACAGCGCGGTGGCGACCGGTTGCGGCAGCACCGTCACGGCCAGGTCGCCGAGCGCCGCGGTCGCCTGCTCGTCGAGGACGTTCATCATCACCTGGCATACCGGGGTGCTCGCCGGGTCCCGCTCCGGCGCGAGCCGGCGCACGACCTCGTCGAACGGCACGTCGGCGTGCGCGAACGCGTCCAGTACCGCGTCGCGTGTCCTTGTCACGAGGTCGAGGCCCGACCGGGCCCCGAGGTCGGCGCGGACGGCCACGGTGTTGACGAAGAAGCCGACCATCCCGGCCAGTTCGGCGGTGCGGCGGCCGCTGTGCGGCACGGCGACCGCGAGATCCCGTACGCCGGCCAGCCGCGCGAGCAGCAGTTGCCAGGCCGCGAGCAGGATCGTGAATGGCGTGGTCCCGGCGTCGCCCGCCATCGCGCGGACCCGGCCCGTGACGTCCGAGGGCAGCCGGACCGGGACCTCGTCCGCCGTCCAGTCGGCGACGGCGGGGCGGGGCCGGTCGGCAGGCAACCGCAACACGGGCAGGTCCGCCAGCCGCCGTTCCCACCAGTCGATCCCCGCGGTCCGGCCCTGCTCGCGTTCCCACGCGGCGTGGTCGGCGTACTGGGCGGGCGGCGGCCGATCGTCGGATGCCGAGCGGTACCACCGGTCCACTTCGGACAGCAGAAGCCGTTGGGAGACCGCGTCGGTGGCGATGTGGTGGCAGGTGAGGGTCAGCACGTGGTGGTCCGGTGCGAGCCGGAACAGGACCACGCGCAGCGGAGGCGCGGCGTCCAGCGTGAACGGCCGCCGGATCTCGGCCGCCACCGCCGCGGCCGCGGCCGGTTCCGCGATGTCCACAGTGGACACCGGAACGGCGTCGACCGGGCCGAGGAGCGCGACCGGCTCCCCGTCGATCTCGGTGAACCGGCTGCGCAGCACGTGGTGGCGTGCCGTGAGAGCCCGGATCGCGCCGTACAGGCGCGACTCGTCCAGCGCGCCCCGGATCCGCAGCACGGTGGGGGAGTTGTAGGCGGCGCTGCCCGGGTCGAGCTTCGCCGCGAACCAGAGCATGCGCTGCGCCGACGACAGCGGGGCGGGTGCGGCCGGGTCCGCGCGGGTGACGAGCGGGCGGTCGTCGCAGGCGGCTTCCCCCTCGATCCGCGCGGTGAAGTCGGCGAGCACCGGGTGGTCGAACACCATGCGGACGGTGATCCGGCGTCTCAGCCGGGTGCGCAGGAGGCCGACCACCCTGGTCGCCGCCAGTGATCGGCCGCCGAGCGCGAAGAAGTCGCTGTCCGGGCCGATCGCCTCGTCGAGTTCGAGGCATTCCCGCCACACCTGCGCGACCACCGCTTCGGCGGCCGACAGCGGCGCGGCCGAGGCCGGTGGGGCGACGGGCACCGGCGGTAGCGCGCGCCGGTCGATCTTTCCGTTGGGCAGCAAAGGGAGTGCGTCCAGGGTGCGCCACGAACTCGGCACCATGTAGGCGGGCAGCAGCCGCCGCGTCCGTCGCTCGACGGCCGCCGCGTCGACGGTCGCGGGCGTGAGGTAACCGATCACGTGCGCGTCAACGCCGTCCGCGGCCACCGCCACCGCCGCGTCGTCCACATCGGACAGTGCGCGCAGCACCGACTCGATCTCGCCGAGCTCGAACCGGTTGCCCCGCACCTTCACCTGGTCGTCGGCGCGGCCGAGGAACTCCAGCGTCGCGCCCGGCCGCCACCGGACGAGGTCGCCGGTGCGGTAGCAGCGCTCGCCCGGCCGCACCGGGTCGGCGACGAACGCGGACGCGGTCAGCTCGGGCCGTGCCCGGTAGCCGGTCGCGACACCGCTGCCACCGATCCACAGCTCACCGATCGCGCCGGGCGGCGCGAGCCTGCCCGCCTCGTCCGTGACGTACAGCCGGGCGCCTGGCGTCGGCGAACCGATCGGGACACGGTCCCGGTCGTGGCCGGTGACCCGGTGCGCGGTCGCCGCGACCGTGGTCTCCGTCGGGCCGTAGCCGTTCCACAGTTCGCCGACCAGCGGCAGGGTCCGCGCGACGAGGTCCGGGTCGAGTACCTCGCCGCCGAGCAGGAGCCGCAGCGCGGGGTCACCCGCCCAGCCCGCGGCGAGCAGCATCCGCAGGCTCGTGGGGGTCAGGTCGACGATCGTGACGCCGCCCTCGGCGATCCGCCGCGCGAGCAGGTGACCGTCGACGGCGCTGTCGCGGTCGGCGACGACGCAGCGCGCGCCGGTGGCGAGCGGCCACCACAGTTCCTCGGCGGACACGTCGAAGGCGAGCGGCGCGAGCGCGAGCATCGCGTCGTCCCGCGTCATGCCGGGGGAGAGCATCCGGGACCGGACGAACGCGTGCAGGTTCGCGTGGCTGATCTCGACACCCTTGGGCCGCCCGGTCGACCCCGAGGTGTACAGCACGTAGGCGAGTGCGTCGCCGTCCGGCAGCGCCGGCTCGAAAGGCGCTCCGTCGGTCCGGTCGGCACCGACCACGCGCAGACCTGGCACCGCGCCGGCGACTTCCGATGCCACCGGCTGGGCGCCGCCACGCGTGAGCACGATCCGCAGGCCGGCCTCACTCGCGAGCCGGGCCAGCCGCGCGACGGGTTGCTCGGTGTCGAGCGGCAGATACCCCGCGCCTGTCCGCCACACGGCGAGCAGCGCGGCGGGCAGAAACTCGTCACGTGGCAGGCAAACCCCGACCGTGTCCCCGGCCGTCACCCCGGACGCGGCGAGCACGCGCGCGATCCGGTCGGCGTGGCCTACCAGTTCCGCGTACGTCAGCTGCCCGCTCTCAGCCGACACCGCGACCGCGTGCGGTGTCCTCGAAGCGTTGCGCCACACCGCTTCCGGCACGCCACCCGTGTCGTCGGCGGGCAGTGCGGGGCCGGTTCCCCACGTCGTCAGCTCGCCGAGCTCCCCGTCTGACGTCAGTGCCAGCGAGGACAGGGCGATGTCCGGTGTGGACACCGCGGAACGCAGAAGGTGCAGCAGGGAACGGGTGAACCAGCGGGCGCGCTCGGGAGCGAGCCACGACGGGTCGTGCTCGACGATCAGCTCGGCACCGCCGGCGTGCGCGTTGACGAACACCGTCAGCGGGGTGTGGCTGCCGCCGGTCGGCAGCTCGCCGAGCAGGTCCAGCCGCGTGTCCGGCCCGTGCGCCGACAGCGGGACGCCGTCGGGTTGCACCGCGATCGACACCGGCGTGAGCGGTACCCCGGCCGGCCGGTCGCCGCCCCACAGCTCGGCGAGTTCACCGCTGGGCAGGCCCCGATGGTCGATGGCGTGCGCCGCCGTGGTCATCGCCGCGCGCAGCAGGTCGCGGAACGACGTGTCCGCCTTGAGCCGTAACCGGACCGGCAGGACGTCGACCAGCGGTCCGACGGTGTGTTCGAGTTCGGGCCGGTCCCGGTGCGCGGCCGCCATTCCCAGCAGCACGTCCTGGCCCCGCACCAGTTCGCCGACCAGCACCCCCACCGCCGACAGGTACACCGCGAACGGCGTCACCCCGGTCGATTCGGCGAGCGCGCGCACCGCCGACCCCAGCGACTCGGGCAGTGGTGTGCTGATCCGCTCGCCTTCGAAACGCCGCCGGCCGTGCACGACGCGGTCGAACAGGGCGTCCGGCGGGATCGCTCCCGCCAGCTCGCCCGACCAGTACGCGGCCAGCCGGTCTCGTTCGCCGGGCATTTCCGCGAGCGCCTGTTCCCGCACCGCCACCGCACCGACCTGTGCGAAGGAAGCAACGGGCTCGCCGGCCAGTTCCGCCATGAGCACGCCGATGGACGCGCCGTCGGTGGCGATGTGGTCGGAAACGACGACCAGGTCGGCCACGTCGTCGGCGAGGCGGAGCAGCGTGATCCGCAGGAGCGGCGTGTCCTGGGTGAGGTCGAACGCGTGCCGGGCGGCGGCCGCGGCCAGTTCTCCGGCACGGCTGTCCGCGTCGGCGAGCCCGCGCAGGTCGTGCACGTCCACCGGAACCGGCGCCGGCGGGCCCACCACCATCACCGGTTCGCCGTCGTGGTCGCCGATCGTGCCGCGCAATACCTCGTGCCGCGCCACGACCCCGTCCGCCGCGGCCCGCAGCGCGGGCATCGACACCCGGCCGCGTAGCCGCAGCCGCCACGCGACGGTCGTCGCGGTGCCGGTCGAGCCGAGCTGGGCGAGGGTCCACAGATCCCGTTGGGTGCCGGTCAGCGGGTAGCTCTCCCGGCCCGGGTGTTCTTCCAGCGCCACCGGGGGAGCCGCGGCCGGAGCGTCGGCGAGCCGCCGCGCGACCGCCGCCACCGTGCCGTCGGAGAGGAATTCCGCCAGCGTCACCACCCTCCCGGTGGTCTCCCGTAGCCGCGCGACCGCGCGCGCCGCGGCGAGGGAGTGCCCGCCCGACTCGGAGAACCGGTCGTGCGCACCGATCCCCGGCAGCCCGAACGCGGCCGCGACCGCCTCGGTGACCAGCCGTTCGGCCTCGGTGCGCGGGGCGACGTACGCGGTGTCCTCGCGGTCGAACACCCACGCCGCCAGCGCGGCCCGGTCCGCCTTCCCGGTCGTGCCGAGCGGGATCGCGTCCAGCACGGCGATCCGGGACGGCACCAGGTGCGCGGGCAGCCGCGATCGCAGCCACCGCAACAGTTCCGGCTCGGACACCGAGTCACCGGCCGGTTCGGCGAACCCGACGAGCCTGCGCTCCCCGTGTTCGTCGGCGGGCGCGAGTACCACGGCGTTGCCGACGGCCGGATGGGTGAGGAGCGCCGCTTGGACCTGCCCCGGTTCGATCCGGAAGCCCCGTACCTTCACCTGGTCGTCGGCGCGGCCGACGAAATGGTGCACGCCGTCGCGGCACCGGACCAGGTCACCGGTGCGGTAGTGCCGGACGCCACGGGAGTCGGTCACGAACTTCTCGGCGGTCAGCTCCGGCTGCCCCAGGTACCCGCGGGTCACGAGCGCCCCGCTGACCCACAGCTCACCGACCTCGTCGTCGCCGAGCGCGCGACCGTCGGCGTCCCGCACCGAGAACGCGGCGCCGGGCAGCGGCGTGCCGATCGGCGGGTCGTCCAGTCCGTCCCGCCCGACCTCGTGGCACGAGCAGTTCACCGTCGCCTCGGTCGGGCCGTAGCAGTTCACGATCCGCCGCACGCCGTTGTTGGCGTAGAGGCGGTCGACGAGCGACCGGTGGAGTGCCTCACCCGCGATCGCGACGGTCCGCACCGAACGCGGCAGCGGTGTGCGCGCCAGCACCGCCAGCACGGACGGCACGCCCTGGACGAACGTCACCTCGTCCCGAGCGGCCAGCCCCGGCAGCGCGAGCAGGTTCTCGGCGAGCACCAGGCTCCCGCCGGTCACCAGGGGCGGGAAGACCTCGGCGACGGACGCGTCGAAGCAGACCGACGCGGCGCCGAGCACGCCACGCAGTTCGTCGTCGCCGTAGGTCGCGGCCGCCCACACCAGCAACGCGAGCACGTTGCGATGCTCGACTTGGACACCTTTCGGCCTGCCGGTGGAGCCGGACGTGTAGATCACGTACGCGAGGTCCGTGCCGGAACCTTGGACGGCGGGCGAGGTCGTGGGTGATGCGGCGGCGTCCCCGACGGCCAGCACCGGCACGTCGGCGTCCGCGAGCGCGGCCGGGTCCGGTTCGTCCGCCACCACCAGCGACAGCCGGGAGTCCGCGACGATCGACGCGCCATGCGCAGCGGGAGCGGCCGGGTCCAGGGGGACGTACGCGCACCCCGCCTTCAGCACTCCCAGAAGCGCGGGGACCAGCCAGCGGCCTCGGCGCAGGCATACGCCGACCAGGTCACCGCGCGTCACCCCGCGGCGGAGCAGGGTGTGCGCGATCGTGTTCGCGACCTCGTCCAGCCTGGCGTAGGTCAGCCGCTCGTCATCCGCGACGAGCGCACAGCGGTGGGGCGTCTTCCGCACCTGCTCCTCGAACGCCTCGTGTACCCGGTCGAACGCACCCAGATCTGCCCGCAACCCGCTGAATCCCCTCATGCCCGTCCGGAATTCCGGACCTCGGCAGATTGAACTTGCGGGACGACGCCGGGACCAGGAACTCCGACCGGAACTATCCGGCGGGCGAAGTTCCGGTCACGACGAGACCATCGCGGTGCCCATCGCGTCGTACAGCGCCCGCGCGCGTTCGCGGAACGGCCTGGCCTTGTCCGGCTCACCGGCGTCGTCGTGGATCGCGGCGATCCCGGTCAGCGCGCGGGCCTCCTCGTGCGGTTCGCTGGTGAGCCGGGCGAGGTCGGCGGCGCGCGTGTAGTGCGCCATCGCGGACGACCGGTCCCCGCACGCCAGCGCGCTGTCCGCGAGCCCGTTGTGCACGAGGGTCTCCAGCGGCCTGATGCCGGTCGTCACCGCGATGTCGAGCGCCGCTTCCTGATGGAGGCGGGCCGTGGCCGCGTCGCCCTGCCGGATGTGCACCAGCCCGAGATAGGCCAGTGCGTACCCCTCGGCCTCCCGGTGGCCGCCTGCCCTGCTGACCGCCAGCGATCGGTCGAGGTGGTCGCGGGCTTCCGGCCACCGGCCCAGCGCGCGGTACACGTCGCCGAGGTTGTGCAGCGAGATCGCCTCGCTCAGCCGGTCGTCGATGGTCTGGGCGATGGTCAGGCATTGCCGGTAGCAGCCGAGAGCGGCGTCCAGATCGCCACGGCGCTCGTGGATGAAGCCGAGGTTGGACAGCGAGCGTCCCTCGTTGAGCCGGTCTCCGGTCTCCTGGGAAACGGTGACCGCCCTGCTCAAGTGGTCCGCGGCGGCGGCGTACCTGCCCAGCTGCGCGTACACGGTGCCGAGGGTGTTCAGCGCGCGGCCGGCGACGACGGGGCTGCCGTCGACGTCGAGGCAGCGGGTCAGATGGGTCACCGCCTCGTCGAAATGGCCGAGCCTGGCGCAGATCGCGGCCAGGTCGACGAGCGCCTGCTGGGTGCCGATGGCGTCGCCCGCCCGCTGAGCCTCGGTGAGCGCGAGCCGGTGCAGGGTGCGCAGGGCGCCGTAGTGACCGTTCACCCGCAACGCCTGCCACAGCACGGTCGAGAGGTCGCGGGCGTAGGTGTCCCCGGTGGCCGACGACTGTTCCGCGATGGCGATCAAGGTGGGCAGCTCCGCCGCCAGCCAGGTCGCCGCCTCCTCGGCGCCGGTGAACACGACGTTCCCGGCGACCGGGGTGAGCAGCGGTCTTCGGTTGGGGTCGCCCGCCGTCATCGCCCTTGCCGCGTCGGCCGCTCCGGCGACACAATGCTCGCCGAGGCGGCGCAGGGCCGCCGACCGCCGCTCCGCCGGTTCCTCGTCGGCGCGGCCGCGCGCGTAGTCGCGGACCAGGTCGTGGAATTCGAACCGGCCGTCCGCGCGGTGCGCGAGCAGCAGGTGGCTGTCGACGAGCGCGTCGAGGAGCCGGCGGGTCTCCGCCGGATCCGTGCCCAGCAGCGCCGCCGCGGCGGTGGTGTCCCAGTGCGGGCCGGGATGGAGCCCGAGCAGACGCAGGGCCGAGGCCACGTCGCCGGGCAGCGCGTCGTAGGACCAGGACAGCACGGAGGGCAGTGAAGTGGCCTTCTCTTCGGTGGTCAGCGCGGCGAGCCGGTCCCCGGTCGGACGCATCGAGGACGCCACGTTCGCCAGGCTCCGGTTGTGCGCGAGCCGCTCACCGACGATGCGCAGGGCGAGAGGAAGGCCGCCGCACCCCGAGACCATGTCGGCGAGCGCGGTGCGGTCGGCGAATCTTCGCCCGGGGCCAGCCAGCCGGTCGAGCAGGGAGAACGACTCCTGCTCGGTCAGCAGCGGCACCGGCACCCGGTGCGCGTCGGCGCTGATCGTCAGCCCGTGCAGCGCCGCGCGGCTCGTCACCACCACCGCGCAACCCGCGTGTCCGGGCAGCAGCGGCCGGACCTGGTCCGCCGAGCGGGCGTTGTCCAGCACGATGAGCACCGAACGGCCTGCCAGCACACTGCGCAGCATCGCGGCCCGGTCGTCGAGGTCGGCGGGCACGTCCGCCACGGGCACGCCGAGCGCCCGCAGGAACGACCGCAGCACCTCACCCGGATCGGCGGGCGCCCCCGGACCGTACCCGCGCAGGTTCGCGAACAGCTGCCCGTCGGGGAAGTCCTGCTTGACCCGCTGCGCCCACTGCACGGCCAAGGAGGTCTTGCCGACCCCGGCCATGCCTTCCAATACCGCCACGACGACACCCTCGCCGTCGCCCTCGCCCCGGAGGGCGTCGAGCGCGTCGATCTCCCGTCGCCGCCCGATGAACGACGTGATGCCCGAAGGCAGTTGCGCGGGCGCCGGAACGACCGCCAACGTCGCGGGCGACACCGCGTCCAGGCAGTAGTGCCGCACGAACCGGCTCGCCTGCTCGCCCTGGAGACCCAGCCCCAGCGCCAGCGCCTCCACCGAATGGCGCCGGGGCCGGGTCACCCGGCCCCGCTCGATGTTGCTGATGCTGCGCACCGTCAGCCCGGTGCGTTCCGCCAACTCCTCCTGGGTGAGCCCGGCGTTCCGCCGCGCCTCACCCAGTAGCGAACTCGGACGCTCCATTTCGCGGATGATAGAGCGGGTGCGACGCCGGAAAACGGTGTTTCGTCCATGAATTTGATCGAATTTGGTCGAAAACGCCGGACCGGCCGCTCACGCTCAGTCCGCGCGGGAACACACAGAGGGTTCGCGCACGACACCCTGCCCATGTCGCTGACAACCCGCGTTACGTCAGACAAGGGGTTTGTGCGGTTCCCATGGCGGTGGTGAGCGTCGCCATGGGAACCTTCGCGAGTTGTCCGGATCGGTCAGTCGAAGAGGTTGCTCAGCCAGTCGATGGCACCCACCGCTGTGTGATGTGCCCCTGCGCCGATCTTTTCGTAGTGGTGTTCGAGCAACGATTTCGCCTGGATCACGGCGATCTTCCGGACACCGGCGGGGATGGGCTCCGCATTTCCGATCCCCGTGAGGGCGGCGTTCACCAACCCCTTGCCGAGGGCGGTGTGAAACTCGGTGCTTTCCCAGCCGTATGCGATGCCGGACGCGCCTGCCGAGAGATACAGGCTGAGGACGGACACCGACTGGAGGGCGACGCTGGTAACGGCCAAGGGCAGGAACTTCTTGTTCAGCCCGAACGTGGCTGTGCCGATGATGGCGTCAAGTGTTCCGGTCACATCGGAGAGGCCGTCCCAATATGCCGCCATCAGTGCCGCGACGTCTTCGGTGTCCCAGGGTTTGGCCGGCCATACGCCGAAGATCGAGCAGTCGCCGCGTGCGAAGGGATCGTTGACGCAAAGGTCTGAGGGGCCGTCCTTCGTTTCCTCAGCGAGCCTCGCCGCTCTCTGCGCAGCCAGCGCGGCCTCGGCTTTCGCGGCCTCGATGGCGATGAATCGAGCATGGCTCGCCGCTTCCGCCGCCGTGGCGGCGTCCTCGCCGGCCTGGATGGCGGACGTGCGAGCGTTGTTCGCCGAGGTCTGGGCGCTGCGGGCGTAGCCGACCGCCCGGTCGGCGGAGTCGAATGCGCGCAGCATCGAGTAGTTCGCCGCGCGCCGTGCCCGGTTCGCGACCTCCGCCGCCTGTGCTGCCTGGTCGGCGGAGCGTTGGGCGTCCGCGGCGGACTGTTCCGCGGCGGTGGCGTTGTCGGCGGCTTCGGTGGCGGACCGCTGGGCGTCCGCCGCGTACGCCGTGGCCTTGTTCGCCCAGGTGACCGCTTCGGCGGCGGCCTTTCTGGCTTCGGCGGCGGCCTTGGACGCGAGGGCCGCGTTCGCCAGCGCGTCCGACGCGATCCGGGCCGCGTGTGCGATGGCCGCCCGGATCGCGGCGACGTGCGTAACCCAGTCGTGGTCGAGTTGGGTGGTGTCGTACTGGGTTCCGGAGACGAAGGTGCGGCGCATGTTGGTGGTGCCCGCGAGCGCTACCCGAGCCGCTGCCTTCGTGTACGGGCCGCCCTCGTTGAGCAGCCGGAACGCTTCGACCTGGTCGTCCTCGAGGGACGCGGTGAAGAGGTCGACCTTGACGAAGCGATGCAGCGCGGCCGCTGAACCGTCGTCCAGCGCGGCCTGGGCCGCGTTACGCACCGCGGTCCCAGGATTGGCGGCGAGAATGTCGAAAATCGTCACCCTGTTGTCTTCGGCTCCGGTCGTGATGGCACCGGTCGTGAGGAATTCGGTGACCGCGGCGGGATCGTTGCTTTCCACCGCACTGGCGGCGGCCCTGGCCACCGTCGGCGTGGACACGCTGGCGATGGCGGCGACGGATTCGGAATCGTCCTGCCGCTGTGACCGCAACCGGTCAGTACGGAGCCAGGCCAGCACCTCCTCGGCGCCGCCGGAGTAGGCGAATTCCGCCGCCGACCTCGTCCAGCTTCTGGTGGAAGCGGTCATGATCAGCTTGAGCGCGGCCTGCCGTCCCAAGGTGGCCGCCTGGCCGGTGTCGCCGTTACGTAATGCGTTTTCGGCATTGGCTATGAGGGTGCGGGTTTCCTCGTCGATCAGTGCGCTCTGCGTTTGTTGCCGTCGAGTTCTGGCCAGCCCGTCCGCCTCGGCCCGCGCCTTGTACTGGGCGAGCTCGACGGCGAGTTCGGTCTGCTCGGCAAGGGTGGCGGTCTCGACGTCCCTGGCTGCCTGCTCGACGGCTCGTGCCTGGTTGACCGTGTCCATGGCCAGGTTGGCGGCGGTGACCGCGCGCTGGGCGGCGGCGGTGGATCGGTTGGCGTAGTCGATCGCCTCACCGGCGTGGTTGGCGGCCTCCTCGGCGGCGGCCGCCGCGGCGTCCGCGTGGTCGGCCGCGCTGTTCGCGGCATCGCGGGCGGCGGCCGCCGCCGATGATGCCTGGTTGGCGAACGATCTTGCCGCGGCCGCCGCACGGTTGGCGCGCGCGGCCGCGGCGTTGGCCACGGCCGCGGCTTCACGCGCTTCCGCGGCCTCGGCCTGGGCCACTCCGGCGGCGCTCGCGGCTTCGGCCGACGCGTTCGCAGCCGATGCCGCGTCGGTGGCGGCGGCCGCGGCCGACACACCTGCTGAGACCGCGCTCCAGCTGGCGATCCGTGCCTGCTCCGCGGCCCGCGCCGCGTTGCGGGCCTTTCCGGCCGCGTTGCGGGCACTGACGGCGGCCTGCCGTGCGGCGGCTGCTTCGCTCGCGTTCTTGGACGCCGAAATGGCGGCGTTGTACGCGCGAGCAGCAGCCTGGCCCGCCGCCGCGGTGGCGTGCGCGGCGGCCTGGGCGGCGTATGCGGCGCGGCGCGCGGCCGCCTGTGCGGTGCGGGAGGCGCTGATCGCGGTGGTCGCGCAGGAAGCCGCGTTCCGCGCGGCGCGGGCGGCGGCGTTGGCGGCCTTCGCCGAGCGGCGCACGTCGTTTTGCGCGGCGCGGGCCTCGTCCAGTGCGGCGAGCGCGGCCTGTTTCGCCTTGGCCGCGGCCTCCTTCGCGGCGTTGGACAGGGCGATGGCCTGGTCGGTGCACTGCTGGGCGATACGGCCTTCTCGTTCGACGATGCCGACCAGTTGCTCGATGGTGGCGGCTTCTTTGTCACGGGCGCGTGCGATGTACTGGCCGGTGCGCAGGAACCAGTCGATCGCGCCAGGAGAACCGTTGTCGAGTGCTCGTTCGGCGTAGAGCTTCACCTGTGGCGACGCGGTGGCGAGCATGGCGAAGACGGCGGCCCGGTCGTCCTCGTCGTAAGCCGGGTACTGGCCCTCGTCGATGAACGTGGTGAACGCGTCCAGTGTGTTGGTGTTCAGGGCGTTGGTGGCCGCGCGCCGCACCGCGATCCCACCCGTGTTCTTGATGGTCAGGACCTCGACCCGCTTGTCCTCGGTGACCGCGGCGCTGTAGCCGTCCCGCAGGAAGGACGACATCGCGGCGCTGCCGCCGGACAGGGCGGTGCCGATCCCGGCGGTGGCCGCACGGCCCGCGAAGGGCAGCGCGGCGAAGAGGGCGAACCGGTTGTCCTCGTCGATGGCGTGCTGGAGCCGGTTGTTCAGGAAATCCGTGATGTCCGCGTCCGAACCGAGCAGCGCGGTCTTGCCCTCACGGCGGACCGCCTTGCCACCGATCTTGTACTGCCACAGTGCCCGACCCCTGGCGGTGTCCGGCAGTCCCGCCCTCGGCGGGCCGGTCTCGGCGAACGCCGGGCCGGCGCCGGCGAGGACGAACCCGGCGGGCAGTGCGGTCAGTGCGGCGGCGCCGCCGAACACGCGGAGTGCTTGGCGTCTGGACCATTCGTTCGAGGACATCACGGATTCCTTTCCAGAGCTGGCTTGCTTCAGGGTGGAGGTGGTCCTTACCAGCCGAAATTGCCCAGGCCGGTGCCGTACTGGATCTGGTTGAACCCGGCCGTGTTGACCGTCTTGCTGTAGGTCAGCGTGATCGCACCGGCCGGATCGACGGCCAGTGCGGGCTCGACGTCGGGGTTGGAGTTGGCCACGGTGGTGGTCCGCAGCGTCGGCAGCCTGCCGGTGGTGGTGCCGTCCGCGTTGACGCCTCGCACGTACACCTCGCCGCCGTACCGCCAGGCGACGACGGCGCGCCGCTGGCCGTCGATGCCGACCTTCGGTTCCGCCCCGTTCGGGCCGTAGCTGGTGGCGCCCCCGGTACCCGCCGCCGTGTACGACCGGACCGCGACCTGCCTGTTGCCCGTGCTGTCGTTCTGCCAGCCGACGACGAAGTTGCCCGCGAAGTCGGCGGCGATGCTCGCGTCCCGCTGATCCCCGGTGCCGCCGGGTGCGCGGTAGCCCAGTGACTCCGAGCCGTCCGGGGCGAACCCGCGAATGCGGATGGCGAACACCCCGCTGCCCGTGTTCATCTCCCAGACCACGACCGCGTTCCCGTTCGCGCCCATCGCCACGTCGGGGTTCTGGCTGGGACCGGCGCCGGGGCTGATGATCTGTTCCCACTTCTTGAGCGTGATGGCGGAATAGAACGCCAGGCGCACCTGCTTCGGGGCGCCGTCCCAGCTTTCGAAGGCGATGGCGAAGCCCGTACCGTCCGGGTCGGCGGCGATCCGGGGGTTCTGCTGCTGTCCGGCCGCGTTCGCGTTGACCGTGGTCGCACCGGTTTCGCGGGCGATGGAGTCGAACGTCTTCACCTTGACGTCGAAGTACCCGTTGCCGTCGTGGTCGTCCGCGTAGGTGACGATGGTCGTGCCGTCGTCACGGACGGCGACGTCCGGCTGGATGTGCTTCCAGTTCCCTGCGCCGGTCGAGGTGACCGCACGGGTGAACTTGGGCTGCCCGTTCTGGTACAGCCGCAGGTAGACGTTGGTGCCGACGGTGTCGGCGGGGTTGGTGCCCAGCCGGTCGTCCTCCCAGACCACCGCGGTCATCGCGCCGTTGCGCGAGGTCGCGACCGCCGAGTCGGTCTGGTTGTCGCCGGAGACCGTGGCCGCGTCGGTCCAGTGGACGCCCAGCGCGACGTTCGCGATCCACGGCCGCACGTCGTCGACGCGCGTGTCGACGGCCCCGGTCCGGGTCTCGGTCGACGGCGTGCCGAAACACCCGCCTTGCCAGGAGCGGCTGTTCACCGCGGCCACCTCGACGCCGGAGGCGGTGGTGCGCAGGGCGGGACCACCGGTGTCACCGGCGCATACGGCGGCGCCGTTCTGCCCGGTGAGGGCGAGGTTCCCACCGTTGACCCCGTCGACGGTGAAGGTTCCGGCGTGCTGGCGCAGCGGAGCCCACTCGGTGGTGGTGCGGCCGTAGGCGGGGAGCGTCAGCTGCTCGCCGGCCGTCGGCGCGGTCGAGCTGACCGCGACCGGGGTGACACCCGGGACGGAAAGGTTGAGCTGGGCCATCATCAGGTCCCGCGACTCGTGCGGCACCAGCCGGAGCACGTTCCGCACCACGCCGGCGGTGGTCGTGAGGTCGGGGCGGCCGATGGTCGCGGTGACGGGCTGGGGAGGTGTGCCCGACGGCGGGAGGCTCGTGCCGGGGGTGGCCGCGAAGCAGCTCGCGGCGGTGAGCACCCAGCCAGGGGCGACCAGCGCGCCCGTGCAGGCGCGGGCGCCGTTGCCGATGTCCAGCCGCGCGACGAACGCGTGGTCGGCGTTGCCGCCGACGACGGCCCCCGCGGGTGCGATCGTCACCGCGGTGGCGGCCAGGGCCAGGCCGGACAACAGGGCCAGCCTTCTCGAGCGGGTCCGGTCGGGTCTTGTCATGACAGAGTTCCTCACAACGTGCTGGAAGCGGTGGCCGGTCAACGGGAGACCTTGATTTCCAGGAGCGTGTACTCGCCGCCGGTGCCCTCCGGGTCGGCCTCGCCGACGCCCGCGTAGCTGTTCGGCGGCACCTTGTACGTCTTTTTCGTCGCCCCGTCGTCGGGGGTCAGCACGACGTCGCTGGTGAAGTTCCCGGTGTTCACGCCGTAGACGGACGGCATCTCGAGGGTCAGGTGGCCGGTCTTCCCGAAGACGCGGAAGCACACGTAGCCGGAGCCGGGCTGGCCGCGCCCGGCGATCCGCAGCAGGTCCGGATCCGTCGTGTCGGCCGGGCAGGTGGCGAGCAGCACGATGTGGCCGTCGCCGCGTTTGAGCAGGAATCCGCGCTCCGCCTGGATCTGCGCGGCCTGCGGGTAGTTGAAGTCCTCGATCGCGAGTGGTGGCAGATCGTCGGCCTGCGGGGTGACGTCGGCGCCGGCGGGCACGGTGCCGAGGGCGAAGGCGACGAGAGCGGCGAGCGTGGCGGCCATCGCCGCTCTCCACGGATGCTTCATACGGGTCTCCTCTTGCGGTGGGTTCCCGGCGCTGATGTGCCGGTGGTCGGTCGATACGAAGCCGCTGCCCGTTCGAATTCGGCGCGAGCCTGGCCGGACAGTCCGAGACCGGCCGCGATGAGCCGGACCGTGTCGCGGCGGGGCCTGCCGACCCGGCCGTGCTCGAGGTCTCTGATCGCCCGGACGCTGACGGTGGAGCGGGCGGCGAGAAGCTGTTGGGTCGCGCCGACACTGTGCCGGTGGCTCCGCAGCAACGTGCCGAAGCGGGTCGGATACCGCTGAGCGCCGGGCGCGCGGTCGTCCTCCGGGATCATCGCCTCCAGCGCGGGATCGGCGCCCGCCACCCGCATGAGGTAGCCGGGCGGTTCGGTGACGATGGACGCCGGCAGTCCGATCCCGCCCAGATTCGCCCGCAGGGCGGACACGCAGATCCGCACCTGGGTGTGCGCGGTGGCGGGCGGTTCGGTGTCCCAGACGGCGTCGACCAGCCGGTCGATGCCGACCACCCGGTTGGCGTTGAGGAGCAATACGGACAGCACGGTCGCTTGCCGTCCGGGCAGGATGATGCGAACACCTTGAGTCACTGGCGTCCTCCGCTTTCGCTCAGCGACTCGCGTCACCGATGCCGCATCAGCGTCGGTAAGCGGCGGGGGAGGGGCAACCGGAAACTTCCACGAAGAAGTGCCGGTTCGACGTCGGGTGCGTGACCGCGGGAAGCCCGCTCGGCTCTGGCGAGCGGAGCGGGCTCGGCGACGTTATCCGCAGCAGATGTTGTAGCCGTGGTTCCGCCAGAACAGCGACGGGCTCGGGTTGTCGAGAACCGGGTCGCCGGTGCTGTCCGACGCGCTCTCGTGCCTGCCCGGCCGGTACTCGACATGCGTGTGCGTGGCGCTGGCGCCGCGGTACTCCTCGGTGCCGATCTGCTGGCCGCGGCTGACGAACTCGCCGACCGAAAGTCCGTTCGACGGGTTGAGATGCAAGTAGATGATGGTGAAATCCTGATCACGGTTGTAGATCGCCAGCGTGGACAGGCCGCCGCTGCCGTTGCTGCCCTCGGTCTTCCTGATCACGGAACCCTGGGTCATGGAGTACACCGGAACGCCGAAGCCGCGCGCGAAGTCGATCCCCTCGTGCCTGCCCGACGTGTTCACGTAGCCGTCGAAATAGGAGGTGATGCGGCCGGAGTCGCTGTGGTACAGCCCGGTTTCCAGCCAGTCGTTGCCAACCAGGCCGAGCAGGTGGCCGACGTTGTCGTTGTACGTCGAGGTCAAGTTGCCTTTGGCGCCGTGCGTGAACGAGTCGATCGGCCCGGTCCAGCCGTTCTTGAAGAACACGGTGACCACCGCGTTCCTCCGGTTCCACACCGAAGCCGCGTTGTTCTTCACGCACAGGCCCTTCCCCGCGCCCGCGCCGAGGAAGTGATAGCAGTCGGAGCCCGTGCCGTAGTTACCGACCGACGCGTCGAAATCGCTGACCGATCCCTGCTGATTGCTGTTGTAGTACAAGCAGAACTCGCCGTCCTCGCAGACGCCGTTCCGTGCCGTCGCGGCCTGCGCCAAGGGGGTGACCAGGAGAGTGCTGCCCAACGCCAGTGCCACGCCGAGTAGTACGACCATGAATCTTCTCAACGACGTTCCCTTTCTCCTCGAATGCGGCGAATCAGCCAGTGCGCGACGGTACGGGCGTGCCGGATGCCGAGGGAAGTCATAAAGGGAAAACTGCCGCTCGGTCGACGGCGGCGCCTCGGTGGATCTCCAGTGCGGATAGCAGGATGTCGACGTTATCCACCCGGAATGGCCGACGTGAGGTTCTGCCGCCGCCCCGTGTCGTCGGTGACGCTGGTGTCGTGCCCCGACGAAAAGGGCACCTATCCCGAATCCGTGACGGGGGCGAAAGAGGACGACGGCGTCATTACCGAGTAGAGGTCGTGTACGGCTGAACCTCGAACGGAGTGTGGTGCCCCGGGATTCACTCGACCGGGGCACCACACGTTATTGAGGGGTAAGGCGAACATGTCGTGCTCGTGGGCGGGGTCGGCGGCGGGGTGAAGGCTCCCTTCGTCGCGTCTGATGCGGTGATGGGAGCCTTCGGCCCCTCTCGAAATCCGCGCATTTCCTTCGGGCTCAACGGAAGAGTCGGATTTTCGTGCGTGGAACGCTTATCCGTCCCGCCAGTGCCTCAGGGTCCCCATTTTGTATTCGCGGATACCGTCCCAGGCGAAGAAGATCACGGTCTTGAATCCGACGAAGCCTTCCGGCCAATCGTTGTTGCACACTTTCGTGGTTCCGCCGCCGGCGGTGTTGTAGCACGTCCAGTACCGGGGGGTTCCGTTGACCGTCATCTGCACCCGTGCCATGACCGGGTTCCCGTCGTCGCAGTGGTCCCGTACGGTGATGCGGTCCCCGTTGAGAGTGACCCAGGCGTCGCCCACGGACCTCCGTTCGCCCCAGCAGTTCATCGACGTGGCCATGCTGACCGGCCCGACGTCGATACTCGTGTAGTCGGCCGCCGCGGTATTGTTCGTGGCGAACACCTGAGTCAGAAATATCAGCGCTGCCGCTGCGACCGGCGCCAGAAGGCGCGAGAATCGGGACATTGCGACCCCTTCGGATTGGGTATTGTGGCAATCTGCCGCCACGGATCGATGTTCGCCCGATGGTAACGAGCGTCCGCCTTGGGCGCAGGGGGCATTCGAACCACAAAACTCTGCCCATTTCACTGAGTGTTCGGACGCGCCGGGTAAAGCTCCATAATGATTTGCGGACAGGGACCATGTCCAGCGGTAGCGGACCATTGTTCGGCACAGGCCTGCCGGATGGCGGGTGGCGCTCGACCGTCGGGTGAGTGGCCCTCGGGCGAGTGCGCGAGACTGGTGCCCGTGTGGTGACGGAGGGGGCGGACACGTGGAGTTTCAGGTGCTGGGGCCGATGCGGGTCCGTGGGGGCGGGCGGATCAGCGCGGTGCCTGGACGGTTGCAGAGAATCCTGCTCGGTGTGCTGCTCGCGCGGGCCAACCAGCCGGTGCCGGTGGACACCCTGACCGCCGCGCTGTGGGGTGACCGGCGGGATCCGCGCTCCGAGCAGCGGCTGCAGGTCCACGTTCACCGGTTGCGGGGCGTGCTCGCGGAGCCGGACCGGTTGCGGTTCGACGCGGCGGGCTACCGGCTGCGGGTGCTGCCGGGCGAGCTGGACTCTGAGCGGTTCGCGTCGCTGTGCGCGGAGGCACGAGCGGTCGCGGACGAGAAGCCACAGCGGGCGGTCGAGTTGCTGCGCGAGGCGATGGGCCTGTGGCACGCCGATCCGTTTCGCGACGCGGACATCCCGGTGCTCGCCGACTGGGCACGGCGGCTCGTCGAGCTGAGGCTGGTCGCGCTCGAGACACTCTACGAGGCCGAGCTGGCCTGCGGACTGAACGCGGCGGTCATCGGCGAGCTGACCGATCTGGTGGGGCGGTACCCGGTGCGCGAGCGGCTGCGCGGGCTGCTCATGACCGCCCTGTACCGAGCGGGGCGGCAGGCCGACGCGCTGGAGGCCTATCGCGCGGCACGGAGCACGATCGTCGAGGAGCTCGGCGTGGAACCGGGGCCCGAGCTGCGCGAGCTGCATCAGCGGCTGCTCGCGGGCGAGGCGCCGGGGCCGGACGAGAACACCTCGCCTGCGAGCGTTCCCGCTCAGCTGCCGATGGATGTGCGCGGCTTCGTGGGCAGGGAGGCCGAACTCGCGGAGCTCGACGGCCTGGTGTCCGAGGGGGAGACGGCGGCGATCTCGGTCGTGGCCGGCACCGCCGGGGTCGGCAAGACCGCGCTGGCCGTCCGGTGGGGGCATCGGATGCGGGAGCGGTTCCCCGACGGCCAGTTGTATGTCGATCTGCGGGGGTACGGTCCTGATCAGCCGGTCTCGCCGGAAGACGCGCTGGCGGGCTTTCTGCGCGCGCTGGACTTGGACGGTGCGGCGATTCCGCAGGAGCTCGCCGAGCGCGCCGCCCGGTTTCGGACCCTGGTCGCCCGGCGGCGGATGCTGATCGTGCTGGACAACGCCCGCACGGTGGAACAGCTGCGGCCCTTGCTACCCGGTGGCTCGTCGTGTTTCGTGGTGGTGACCAGCCGGGACGCGTTGGCCGGCCTCGTCGCTCGCGAGGGGGCCCGGCGGCTCGATCTCGATCGGCTGCCCGGCGAGGACGCGCGCGGCCTGCTGCGCGAACTGCTCGGGGATCGGGTGGACGCCGAGCCGTCCGCGGCACGGGAACTGGTGGAGCGGTGCGCCCGGCTGCCGCTGGCCTTGCGGATCGCCGCCGAGCTGATCCGGTCGGGGCCCGCCCGCGGTCTCGGTGAGTTCGTGGACGAGCTCGCCGGTCAGCAGAGCCCGCTCGATCTGCTGGATGTCGACGGTGATCCGCAGACCGCCGTCCGCGCGGTGTTCTCCTGGTCGTATCGGCGGCTGGACATCTCGGTGGCCCGGACGTTCCGGCTGCTCGGCCTGCATCCGGGGCACGACACGGACGACCGGGCGGCGGCGGCCCTGGCCGGAGCCGGAGTGCGGGAGACGCGCCGGGTACTGGACGTGCTGCGGCGGGCACATCTCGTGGATCGGACTTCCGACGGCCGTTACCAGCACCACGACCTGCTGCGGGCGTATGCCGCCGAGCTCACGGAATCCACCGACGGCGTCGACGAACGCGAAGCCGCGCTGAGCCGGCTGCTCGACCATTACGTGTCCACGGCTTCGGCCGCG
Source organism: Amycolatopsis sp. NPDC057786 (assembly GCF_042797905.1). Classification (NCBI taxonomy): domain Bacteria; kingdom Bacillati; phylum Actinomycetota; class Actinomycetes; order Pseudonocardiales; family Pseudonocardiaceae; genus Amycolatopsis; species Amycolatopsis sp. NPDC057786. Next base: position 1,325 of record NZ_JBHVKW010000092.1, on the reverse strand, counting down.
ATGGACGTCGTCGCGCGGGACGACTACGCCCAGCGGCCGAAGGCGTCGGAATCCCCCGGGGAAGGGCCGCTGTTCTCGACCTACGATCAGGCCTGGCGCTGGCTTGATGCCGAGCGGGCCAATCTCCTCGAAGCCGGCAGGCACGGCGGGACGGCGACCGTGATCCACCTGTCGGAGACCGTGTGGCGTTACCTCGACACGGGTGGCTACTACGACGATGCCGCGGCCCTGCACACTCGCGCGCTCGACGCCGCCCGCGATCTGAAGGACGAACGCGCGGAAGCGAACGCGCGACGCGTGCTCGGGGTCACGATGTCCCGCCGGGGCCGGGACCGCGAAGCGATCGACCATCTGGAGTGGGCGCTGGCGGCGTTCCAGCGCACGGGGGATCGCGAGTTGCAGGCGGCGACGCTGAGTTTCCTCGGCTGTGTGTACGGGAAGAAGGGCGAGCTGGAAGAGGCCCGGCGCAGGTTCGAGCGGGCACTCGCCCTGACCGATCCCGGCGGAAGCCGATTTTTGCACTGCGCGGTCAGGATCAATCACGCCCGTAACCTGTTGAGCCTCGGCCGGGCCGAGGAAGCCGGACGCCAGCTCGACGCGGTTTTCGCCTTGGACCGGGACGATCGCGACAAGTACATCGAGTGCAACGCCGTCAATCTGCTGACCAGGGTGTGTGTCCACCTTGGGCAGGACGAAGCCGCCTTCGGGCACGCTCACCGCTGCCTGGCGCTCGCCAGGGAAGCGGGCTTCCGTACGCAAGAAGCGGATTCTCTGGGGTTCCTCGGGGTGCTGTACCGGCGACGGGGTGATCACGAGCAGGCGTTGCGCCACCATGAGGAGGCGACGGCGCTCGCTCGCGCGGTCGGTGACACGGAACTGCTCGCCGAACTCCTCAACGCCCTGGGCGGCACCCACGCGGCGGCGGGACGACCCGCCGAAGCCCTCCGTTGTCACGGCGAAGCACTGGCCGTGGCCACCGAAGCGGGTCATGGCGAACTACTGGCCCACGCCCACGCGGGCATCGGCGATGTCCACGCCGAACTCGGCGAACACGACGACGCCCGCCGGCACTGGCTCCAGGTGCTCGCCTTCTACCGGGACCTCGACGTGCCCCCCACCACGGAAATAAGGAAGAAGCTCGGCGCTTCGGCGTGATGACGACTTCGACCGCCGCCCGGTCGCCGTCGCCGAGGACGGGGACCCCCCAGGTGCGTCCCCGTCCTCATTGTCCAAGTGTCCGGTGCACGGTTTCACCGCACTTTCATCGCGATGAAAGCGGGCCTGAGGTACATGAAGGTCCCCTTCCTTGCGCCTGGCGCAAGGAC
>NZ_JBHVKW010000091.1:0-35349 GCF_042797905.1 Amycolatopsis sp. NPDC057786 | reverse complement strand
GCGCCCCCCGCGCCACCCGGCTCCCCGCCCCCACCCCCGGCTCCCAGCGGGGGCCCGGGTCCTCGTCGGGGGGCCGTCGTTTACAACCCCCCCCCACCACTCACGAGGTCACCTGCGGCGCGTCACCCACCAGAGCCGCGCGCCCAGCACCGCGGCGACCGCGGCCGCGGCGGTGAGCCACCAGAAGGTCGCCCGGAACGCCGCGTCCGCGCCCGCGGGCAGCAGGTTCGCCAGGACGACGGCGAACAGGGCCGTCCCGGCGGCTCCCCCGACGCGGCTGACGATGTTGATCTGCGCGGCCGCGTCGGGCAACTGGTCCTTGGTGACGGCCGCGTATCCGGCCGTCGTCGCGGGCATCAGCAGGAACGCGACGGCGATTCCCCTGGCCACCAACAGGATCTGCACGACGAGGCCGTCCGGCGGGAAACCGCCGATGGCGAAGGGGACGGTGGTGGCGAGCGTCGCGGCACTCCCCCAGGCGGCGACCAGGCCCGCGCCGTAACGGTCGGTGAGCGCGCCGGAGATCGGCAGCGCGATCGCCGAGCCGAGCCCGAGCCCCATCAGCAGCAGCCCCGTCTCGACGACCCCGCTGCCGCCCAGCACCTGGAAGTACAGCGGCAGCAGGAAAAGCGCGCCGAACAACGCCGGTGCGGCGAAGAAGGACAGAGCGACCGCCGCGGTGTAGACGCGGCTCCGGAACAAGGTCAGGTCCAGGACCGGGTTCGCCCGGCCCCACGAACGCCGGACGAACAGCGCCAGCAGCACGAGCCCGGCCGCGAGCGGCACCAATACCCCGGCACCGAATTCTTCGCCGCCTTCGCCCCAGGCGGTGAGTCCGTACAGCAGCGCCGGGATTCCCACGCTCACCAGGACGAAGCCGAGCCAGTCCGGCCGGGTCGCCGCACCCTTCTCACCGCGAGGCACCAATCGCGACCCGAGTACCAGCGCGAGCACGCCGACCGGGATGTTGATCAGGAACAGCCACTCCCACGAGAGACCGCGCAGCAGGACACCGCCGAGGACCGGGCCGAACGTCGGGCCGACGCTCATCACGATGCCCAGTGTCCCCATGACACGGCCGAGCCGGGCGGGACCGACCGCTTGACCGAGCACCGTTTGCCCGGCGGGCAGGAGCAGTCCGGCGGCGAGGCCCTGCAGCACCCGCAGCCCGATCAGCCAGCCGATGTCCCCGGCGAGCGCGCACAGCACCGAAGCGACGGTGAACGCCGCCAGCGAAGCCAGCCAGACCCGGCCCGCGCCGAAGCGGCGGCTGAGCCAGCCGCACAGCGGCAGCGCGACCGCCAGCGCGACCAGGTATGCGGTGAAAACCCATTGCACGGAAGCGATTCCGGCGCCGAGCTCACGGGTGAGCGTCTCGGCGCCGACCGCGAGGACCGTGGTGTCCAGCATGGTCATGAACGCGCCGAGCACGATCACCCAGGCCATCCGCCAGGTCTCGGCCGGAACCTTGTCCGGCGGCGGAACCGCTTTCGCCCGCCGTTCCAGCGAAACAGCCATCGGAGTGTTCTCCTCACGTGCCCCAGGGATCTTGACCTGGCTCACGCTAAGACCTCGACTTAACTCAAGGTCAAGTGAAGAACGCTTCGCTCACTTCGGCGGTCGCTGACGAGGGGAAAGCTTGGTGAGCGCCAACTTCTCGAGCCCGCTGGAGATCTCCGCGATCCCGGCGTCGAACCGGTCCAGATCCACGCCCTTGGCCGCCAGCTCTTCTCGGACGTGCTTCTCGACCTTCGCCCAGTCATTGCGGTACTCGGTGGCGAGTTCCTTCCACGGCACACCGGCCAGCCCGGCGGTGAGGCCGCCGTCGTAGGCGAGCACGCCGCGCTCCATCAGGTACGCGATGCCCGGGTACCCGAGGTAGCCCTGCCAGTAGGACCCGTTGTCGTTGGCCGTGATCGACCCCGCCGCCGGGTCATGGCGGACGTCGTACGTCTTGGCCTTGTCCGACGACGCGACCCGCGCGGTGTCACCGTCGACCTCGACCCGCCCGTCGGCGATCGCGCCGAGTGCCTCGTAGATCTTGATGACCGGGGACGGCTTCCACACCGCGGCCACTCAGCCCTCCAACCGTTCGAGCAGGACGACCTCCACCGTGTCACCCTCCTCCTTGCCGATCGCCTTGCGCACGTCGGCCTTCACCGGGAGCTTGTGGGTGCCGTCGCCCAGCGCCATGAACGAGCTCCGGAACGGATACCCGTCGACGGTGCCGCGGACCTTCACCAGCCCCTTGGTGCCGAAGAACTCGGCGGAGCCGGGCATGACCACGTACGTCCAGCCACCCTTCTCCGGGCTCTTGACCAGCGTCGCGGTGAACCGTTTGTCCATGGGAGGCACCTTACGGCAGGGCACCGACGAAACGGGCCTTCACAACGCGACACGGATGCGCACCCGGCGGCCGACGTCACGGGCCCACGCCCGGATCGACGGCCAGTCACGGAAGTCGCCCGCCCACGGACCCGCGGCCATGATCTTCCAGAACAGGCCGCTCGCGGTGGCCGGGGTGAGCCTGCCGCCGAACGTGGCCGTGCGCTCGGCGTCGATCCTCGCGGCCAGCAGGGCGACCCCCGCGGGCAGGCTCACCCGCTTGCCCGCGGCGAACGGCCCGCACGGCCCGCTGTGGAACAACCAGACCGGCCGGCTCCGGAGCGCCTCCTCGTGCTCGGTGAGCAGGCGCACCGCCTCCGGGCGCCAGCGCCGGTGGTACAGCGCGCTCCCGACGATCACCGCGCCGTACGGCTCGACGTCCTCGACTTCGGCCGCGTCCAGCAGATCGGCCGTCAGACCGCTTTCCCGCAGTTCGGCGGCGATCACCTCGGCGATCTCCCTTGTCCCGCCGGACTTGCCGGCATGGGCGACGAGCACTGCGGTCATGCCGCCATTGTCCGCGCGGCCGTCTGCCGTGCCACCGCCCAGCCCGTCGACACGCCGCATCCGGCTCACCTCTTCACCCGTCGGAGCGCTACCCGGGAGGCAGGAACGCCGGTCTCGCCGCCGGATCGGGTTCGTCGTAGTAGCGATGGAACACGGCGGTCTGCCCGCCGGACAGCGGCGGGACTATCCAGCTCCACTCGGCCCGGCAACGGCGTCCCGCGCGTTCCTCCTTGGCGATATGCGTGAGGAACCGCCGCGATTCGGTGTGATGGTCGGCGACGGTCACGCCCGCCGCGTCGAAGGAGTGCTGGACGGCCAGCGTCAGCTCGACGAGCGCGCGGTCGCGCCACAGGGTGCGTTCCGACTTCGTCGACAGGCCCATCAGGTCCGCGATCACCGGCAGCAGGTCGTAGCGGTCGGTGTCGGCCAGGTTGCGCGCGCCGATCTCGGTGGCGAGATACCAGCCGTTGAACGGTGCCGCCGGGTAGGTGATCCCGCCGACGACCAGCCGCATGTCGCTGATCGCCGGCACCGCGTGCCAGCGCAGCCCGAGCCCGGCGAACCAGCGGTGGTCGGGATGCGACAGCGGGACTTCCAGCACAGCGTCCTGTGGCAGCCGGAACAGCCGCCGCTCCCCCGGCCCGGACTCGATGAGCAGCGGAAGGACGTCGAACGACCCCTTGCGTTCGGGCGGGCGCCAGCCGTGTTCCCGGACGGTCTCGGTGAAGTCGGCGTAGCGCGGATCGCCCAGCACCGAGCCGTCGCTCAGCCGGTACCCGGCGTACCGGACGAGCTGGTCGTTGCGGATCTTCGGGCCGGGCCGCTCGGGGCTGTCCGGCGCGAACACGGTGATGGTCGGGCGGATCCGGCCGCCACGGGTCGCCTCCCGCAAATGGGTGACGCATTCCTCGGCGACGGCGGCGGCTCCGACGACGTCCCGGCGATCCCGCACCCTCAGCCCCTGCCAGTACAGCCTGCCGATGCACCGGGCGGAATTCCGCCAGGCCACCCGCGCGCCGAACTCGATCTCGGCCGTCGTGTGGCGGTACGTGCCGGTCTCGCCGATCTCGGCGCGGACCCGGTCGAGCCGCTCGCTCAGCCGCGTGGGCTCACCATCCGTTTCGGCGTGGAAGAGCCGGAGGAAGTCCTCCGCCTCGGCCACGTCCACGCTCCGTTCCCGCGGCGCCGTCCCCGGAGGCAAGCGAGGGATATCCGTCACCCGCATGGAGGCCGTCGCCACCTCGGCCTCCCACTCTCCGAATTCGACGCCGGCACCGGCGGCGGGAACGATCACCATTCCTCCTGCACTCGGAAATGCCCGGAGGGATCCTGCCTGATCGGCGAGACGGCCGGGTCCGGACCAGACGAAAGACGATACCCCACCGAAAGACAACCACGATCCTCCAAATGGCAGAAGCTTCGACCATGGTGACATTTCCCCAGCTAGAACACTTGTGGACGACAATATTTGGAATTGAGTACGACTTCGCGGGATATTCACCGAATTGCCTCACGTGAAATGATCACGTCCAGCCAAGATCACTTTATGATCGTTGTTAATCACTCTTTCGAGCGTATTCGACAGCGATCCCTTCTGCTCTTTCCCCGTGCCGGTGTAATGGCCCGCTCCCACCGTCGCTAGAGTGCGAGGAGCTCCGACGGAAAGGAAAATCGTGGTCGACAGGCGGATTCCGGTCATCCTGATCGCGGGCTTCCTCGGCTCCGGCAAGACCACCCTGCTCAACCACCTGCTGGCCAACCGGCAGGGCGCGCGGATCGGGGTCGTGGTCAACGACTTCGGCAGTATCGCGGTCGACGCGATGGCCGTCTCCGGCCAGGTCGACACCATGATGTCCTTCGGCAACGGCTGCCTGTGCTGCGCCGTCGACGCGAGCGGCCTCGACGCCATGCTCGCGAAGCTCTCCGAGGCCGAGGCCGGGATCGACGTCATCGTGATCGAAGCCAGCGGGCTCGCCGAACCGCGTGACCTCATCCGTCTGATGATCGCCAGCGAGAACCCCGCCATCGCCTACGGCGGACTGGTCGAGCTCGTCGACGCCGCCGAATTCGAGTCGACCAGGAAGCGGCACCCGGAGCTGGACGAGCACCTCGGGTTCGCCGACGTGGTCGTGCTCAACAAGACCGACCGGGCCGACGAGGACACCCTGGCCAAACTGCGCGGCACGATCGACGAGATCGCCCCCGGCACGCCGGTGATCGCGACCTCCCACGGCCGGATCGACCCCACCCTGTTCTTCGACGCCCGGCCACGCGAACGGGCGGGCCAGCTGTCGTTCGACGACCTCCGCGAGGAGGAGCACGACCACGAGCATCACTTCCACACCGCGTACGACAGCGTCGCCTTCACCAGCGAACGGCCGCTGGACCCGCGACGGCTGATGGACTTCCTCGAACAGCGCCCCGGCGGGCTCTACCGGATCAAGGGTTTCCTCGACTTCGGCCCGAACGGCCCGCGGTCCCGGTTCGGCCTGCACACCGTCGGCTCCTTCATCCAGCTGGACCGGTCGGCGTGGCCCGCCGGCCTGCCGCGCCGGAGCGAACTCGTGCTGATCGGCTCGGGGATCGACACCGAAGCCGTCACCGCGCGACTCGAAACATGTGTCGCGGACGATCCCGAGACCGTCGACGACCGGGCCATGTTGCGCGTGCTGCGGTTCATCCAGGACTGAATTCGGAACTGACACGCCGAAAGGCCGCGAAATACCGGGTTTCGTCGCGCGTCTGCTTGACACTGGCTTCCGGAAGGAATCTCGAGCTGGACCACCTGTATCGGGAGGACAGTTCCATGACGAACACCGCCGGACGCTGGTACCTGGTCGGCGCGCTGCCGGAGGACTCCCCCGCCGCGCATCTGATGACCCGCTCCGAAGACCTCCGCTACCGGCGTTCCGCCTGCGGGGAAAAGGAAGCCCGGCTGTGGACGCCGGTGGATCTCACCACCACCGACGTCGCCCCGTGCCCCCGCTGCGCCGCGACCCTCCCCGGCCACCGGTCCACGCGCAAGGCCGAACCCGCCGCGAACACGCAACTCGCTTTCGACCTGCCGCTCTGACACCCCCGCGTTTCGTCCTCTGAATGCGGTCCTTGCGCGGGCAACTACCGCATTCAGAGGACTAAACGCTGTCTTTCTTGGCCCTGCTCGGCGCGACGCGGGGAGGCTCGTTCGGCATCTTCGGGTAGACGGGCGGCCAGGGCGCGTCCATCAGCCCGTTCGCCATGTCCTTCCTGGACATTTCGAGCAACGGCTCGATCGACTGGGGTTCCGTTCCCTCCCAAGGGTCTCCGCGTTCGGTGAGCCGAGCGGGCACAGTGGACAGAGTGAGCTTGTCCGGCTCGATGGTGTCCAGTTCGTCCCAGCCGATCGGCGTCGACACCTGCCCACCGACCCGCGGCCGCACACACCACGCGCCGAACACCGTCTTGTGCGGCGCGTTCTGGTTGAAGTCGACGAACACCCGGGAGCCGCGTTCTTCCTTCCACCACTGCGCCGTCATCTCTTCCGGGTGGCGGCGTTCGAGTTCGCGGGCGAGCGCGACGGCGGCCGCGCGGACCTCGTAACCGTCCCACTTCGGTTCCAGCGGCACGTAGAGATGCAGGCCGCGCGAACCCGAGGTCTTCAGCTGCGCGGTGATGCCCAGCTCTTCGAGCAACGCCTTGGCCAGGATGGCCCCGTGCCGCAGTTCGGGGAAGCCGATCCCCGGCGACGGATCGAGATCGACGCGGAGCTGGTCGCTGATGTCCAGCGTGTCGGCCCGGTTCGGCCAGACATGGAAACCGAGGCAGCCCTGATTCACCGCCCAGACGATGTGCGCTAGGTCCTTCGCCACGAGCGCGTCCGAAGTGGTCCCGTTCGGGGTGGACACCACCGTCGTCGTCAGCCAGCCGGGCGCGTTCTTCGGGACCCGCTTCTGGAACCACGACTTCCCGCCGGCGCCGTCGGGATAGCGTTCCAGCAGCAGGGGCCTGCCGCCGAGCTGCGCCAGCAGCGGGACCGAGACCGCGCGGTAGTACTCGACGAGGTCCAGTTTGGTCTCGCCGTGCTCCGGGAAGTAGACCTTGCCCGGATTGGACACGGTGACCTCGACGCCGTCGAGCTCCAGCGTGACCGGCTCCGCCTTCATGTTTCCCCCAGTTCGGTGAACAAAGTGGCCAGCTCGGCGGGCGGGACCTCTTCGAGCTGCGCATACGTGCACGAGGCAGGTTCGCGGTCGGGGCGGAAGCGCACGAGCCTCCCGCCGTGGCGGAACCTGGTGCCCTCGACGTGTTCGTAGCGGACTTCGGCGACCCATTCGATACGGAGCGGCTCCCAGCTCAGGTCCTTCTGCGGCGCCCACCGGCTGCCCGCGCCCGGCATGCGGCCGCCCGCCTCCTCGTGGGTCTCGGCCCACTCGCGCCACGGGTGGTTCTCCAGCGCGTTCTCCCGCAGCGGCGCGAGCTCGTCCACCAGCTCACGACGCCTCGCGGCGGTGAAACTGCTGGCCACGCCCACACTGTGCAGGACACCTTCGTCGTTGTAGAGCCCGAGCAGCAACGACCCGACGCCGACACCGTCCTTGTGCCACCGGAACCCCGCGACGACGCAGTCCGCCGTCCGCTGGTGCTTGACCTTCCACATCACCCGCTTGTCCTGTTCGTACGGCGCGTCGGCGGGTTTGGCCATCACGCCGTCGAAACCCGCGCCCTCGAACCGCGTGAACCAGTCCTGGGCGACGTCGGGATCCTCGGACAGCGGGGTGAGGTGGACCCGGGCGAACTTCGTGTCGACGACGCTTTCGAGCAGCTTCCGCCGCTCTCCGAACGGTTCGGGCGTCAGATCCCGGTCGTCCAGCGCGAGCAGGTCGAACACCACGAAACTGGCCGGCGTCTCCTCGGCCAGCTTCCGCACACGGGACGCCGCCGGATGCAGGCGCAGCTGGAGCGTTTCGAAGTCGAGCCCGCCCTCGGTGACCAGCACGATCTCGCCGTCGACGACACAGCGCTCGGGCAGCGCGTCCTTCAGCAGGTCGACCAGCTCGGGGAAATACCTCGTCAGCGGCCTGTCGTTACGCGAGCCCAGCACGACCTCGTCGCCGTCGCGGAACACCACGCACCGGAAGCCGTCCCACTTCGGCTCGTACAGCAGCCCCGGCGTGCGGGGCAGCTCGTGCACGGCCTTGGCCAGCATCGGCTTGACGGGGGGCATCACGGGCAGTTCCACGAGGCCGATCCTAGGCCGCGTCACCGACAAAAGCGCGGCGTCAGAGTTCGGCCAGGAGGAGCCCGCTGCGCGGCTTCGGCGTGAAGTAGGTGGCCTTCCTCGGCATCCGCGATCCGGCCGCGTGCACGGCGAGCACCTCCGCGTACGGGACCGGGGCCAGCAGGAACACCGCGTCCGCGTCCTCGGGCACCGGCGCGCCCGGCAGCAGGGGACGCACGTCCGGCCCTTCCGGGTCGACGCCGAGCGCTCCGCGAAGCAGCCCCTGCTCCACCACCGCGTGGTCGCCGCCCGCCTTGCCGAGCGAAACCCGGAACGCCGACTCGCCCGCGAGTACGGTCACCTCGCCCGGCTCGGCGGGCGGGCCTGGCGGACCGGGATGGACGTCGAACCCCGCCTCCGTCCAGCGCCGGAGAAGGGTGGCCGGGTCGAGGCCGGTGCCGGCGAGCACCCGGTGGATGGGCCCGATCCGCAGCCCCGGCCCGCCGGTGACCAGCGCGAGCAACGCGCCGCGTCCGGAGGCCGCGGCGGCCGCGACCCGGTGGTTGCCGTCCGCGACCAAGAGATCCAGCTCGTCCAGGGCCGCCAGCAGTTCGTCCTGGGCCGGGCCGGGGCAGGCGAGCCACAGTTCGTGTTCGCGCCCCGCTCCGTCCACTGTGGACAGGCTCGGTACCTGTCCTCGGCAGAACCGCTCGATCAGCGCGGTCAGGTCCCGGCCGCCGGTCGCGGGGACCAGCATCGCGGCACTCGTCGCGACACCGAGCCCGGCGAGCATCGCGGCCCGCTCCGCGACGACGTCCGGATAGACGTCCTCGGTATGCCGCACCCGGGTCACCCCGTCGTCCCGGACCGCGGCCGGATCGACCAGGCACAGCACACCCAGCGCGACACCGTCCGGTCCGTCGATGCGATACGGCGCGACGACGTCGGCGACCGGGCGATAGTGCCGCTCCCGTATCCGCTCGAACGTCGCCCTGGCCTGCGGCAACGCCGCTTCGATCGAGAGGCCGCCCGCCAGCGCGGCCGGGGTCCTCGCCGGATGCTGGACCGCCAGCAGGCTGTCGCCGCGCGCCCCGGCGAGGGCGGCCTCCACCCGGCCCGGGTCGGCGAACTCGTCGACGTCGGGGCCGGGGACGCTGTCGCGGACGGCCCAGCCGCGGCCGATCGGGCGGATCCAGGTGCTCATCTGATCCATTTTGCGGGATAGCTCACGGAAAAAATCGGTCCCATGACCGGGTGTCTCCGTGGAATGCTTACCCATGCGAAATAGTTGAAGTCGTTCATGAGCCCGAGGAGACCGCCACAGATGACGACCCCGGCCCCGGTCACCGCGAAGGAAGGGGTCGGTTTCCGGTCCGAACGCGGCCCCGTCCTGATCGCCGTGATGCTGTGTTCCGGCCTGATCGCGCTGGACTCGACCATCATCGCCACGGCGGTGCCCTCGGTGGTCGCCGATCTGGGCGGGTTCTCGCAGTTCCCGTGGCTGTTCTCGATCTACCTGCTGACGCAGGCGGTCACCGTCCCGCTGTACGGCAAGTTCGCCGACGTCCTCGGCAGGCGCCCGGTGATGTTCTTCGGGATCGCGGCGTTCCTGGTGGGCTCGGTGCTCTGCGGCGCGGCCTGGAGCATGCCGGTGCTGATCGCCGCCCGCGCGGTGCAGGGCATCGGCGCGGGCGCCATCCAGCCGATCGCGCTGACCATGGTCGGCGACATGTACACGGTCGAGGAACGCGCGAGGGTGCAGGGCTATCTCGCCAGCGTGTGGGCCATCTCGTCGGTGGTCGGGCCGACGCTGGGCGGCGTGTTCGCCGAGTACCTCGACTGGCGCTGGATCTTCTTCATCAACCTCCCGCTCGGCGCGCTGGCGGCGTGGATGCTGTTCCGGAACTTCCGCGAGCGCGTCGAACGCCGCTCGCACCGCATCGACTACCTCGGCGCCACGCTGCTCACCCTCGGCTGTTCGCTGCTGATCCTCGGCCTGCTGGAGGGCGGGGTCGCCTGGGGCTGGGCGTCCGCGCCGAGCCTGGCGATCTTCGGCGGCGCGGTGGTGCTGCTGGCGGTGTTCGTGTTCGTGGAACGCAAGGCCGACGAGCCGGTGCTGCCGCTGTGGATCTTCACCAAACGGACCCTGATCGGCGGGAACCTGATCGCCGTCGTCGTCGGCATGCTGCTGATGGGCCTCACCTCGTATCTGCCGACCTTCTCCCAAGGTGTGCTCGGCACCGGCGCGCTCGTCGCCGGATTCGCGCTGGCGGCGCTGACCGTCGGCTGGCCGATCTCGGCGTCATTGGCGGGCCGGGTCTACATGCGGATCGGGTTCCGGGACACCGCGCTGATCGGCAGCGGGATCGTCATCGCGGGCGCGGCGCTCACCGTGTTCCTGACGGCGGGGTCGTCGATCTGGCTGGCGGCCTCGGCCGCGTTCGTCCTCGGGCTGGGGCTGGGTCTGGCGTCGAGCCCGACGCTGATCGCCGTGCAGTCCACGATCGGGTGGGAACGGCGGGGCGTCGTCACCGCGACCAATATGTTCAGCCGCTCGCTGGGCAGCGCCGTGGGCGTGGCGATCTTCGGCGCGATCGCGAACGCCACCCTGGCGAACCGCTTCGCGAGCCCGCCCGCGGGGGTCACCGGCCTGCCGTCCGGGGTCGACGCGACCAGTGTCGTCCTGGAGGGCCATGGCCCGGACACGCCGACGACGACGTTCGTGCGTGGCGCCCTAGCGGACGCCACGCACCACGTCTTCCTGGCGATGCTGGTGGTCGCCGTGCTCAGCGTCGGCGCGCTGCTGCTGATGCCGAGGCGGACCGAAGAGCTGAAGTTCGACTAGCGGGCGTCAGCTGCCCGACGGATCACGCCTTCGCCTCATGTGGCCACTCGGCGTGGCTGGTTGGCGGGTGAGGGGTCTCCGGCGGTCTGACCGTCGTGACCGGACTCGTAACGCGGGCCACTGCCACTCACGACCACGGTGACTCACTAGTTCTGCAGCGGCACGGCGTACTCGACGAAGTTCTCGACGAACCGCTCGATCGGCTCCGGCCCGGCCGGGTACAGCACGAACTTGCTCAGCCCGGCGTCGACGTACTCGGCGACCAGATCGCGGGCGGCACGCCAGCTGCCCGCGATCAGCCGGGACGGGTCCGCCTCGGACCGGGCCGCGATCGAAGCCGCGAGCGCGTCCGGGATCCCGTCCTCCGCGACGATGAGGCTGATACCGAAATGGTCGGCCTCGATTTCCCGGCCCGCCTCTGCCGCGGCCTCCTGGATCGCCTCCCGGCCGGCACGCGCCTCCTCCGGCGTGAGGAAGCTGGCCAGCCAGCCGTCCGCGAGCCTGCCGACCCGCCGAAGCGCGCCCGGCGCCTTCCCGCCGAGCCAGAGGTCGAGCCGCTTGACCGGTCGCATGCCGAGACCCGTGCCCTCGACGCGGAAGAACTCGCCCTCGAAGGTCACCTCTTCCTGTTCCAGCAACGCCCTGATCAGCCGCAACGACTCGTCGAACACCGCGGCGCGGCGACCCTGCGGCACCGGGAACAACGGCAGTTCCGCGTCGCGCGCGGGCTTCAGCCCGAAGACCGGCAGGACCCGCTTCGGCGCCAGCGCGGCGAGGGAGGCGAGTTGTTTGGCGACCAGGACCGGGTCACGGCCGGGCAGCACCATCACCCCGGTGCCGACCTTCAGTTTCGTGGTGCGGGCGAGCGCGTGCGTCAGCCCGACGACCGGGTCGATCCTCGGCGAGTACACCGCCTCGGGCAGCCAGAGCGAATCGACGCCCGCCCGCTCCAGCAGATCGACCGCGGCACCGAACTCCCCTGGCGCCGTCCCGGTCCCCAGCCCGGCACCGATCCTGATCTTCAGGTCCTCCGCCACGCTCGCTCCCTTCCCCAAGTGTTCCCAGCGTGAACAACCCCGCACAAGCATGGACGCATTCCGCGAATCCCCCGTACATTCCAGTGTCGTGCGGGCCGTTCCCGCGCGGATTGGGGGTTTTTCGATGGCAGGACAGGCTCCGAGCAGCTGGACCCGGTGTTTCCATCGGGCGCCGTCGGCCGGGATGCGGCTCCTCGCCTTCCCGCACGCGGGTGGATCGGCGAGCGCGTACCGCGCGTTTTCGGCGGCGCTCTCGCCCACGATCGAGGTGCACACCGCCCAGTACCCGGGACGGCAGGACCGGATGGGCGAGCCGGTCATCGACGACGTCCACGTCCTGGCCGAGCACCTGGTGGACGTCGCCGCCGCGCTCCCGGGGCCCTTCGCCCTCTTCGGGCACAGCATGGGTGCGATCGTCGGTTTCGAGGTCGCCCGGCGGCTCGAAGCACGCGGGATCGTCCCGGCGGCGCTGTTCGTCTCGGCCCGCCGTGGCCCCGATATCCAGAAGGAGAAGTCGCACCACCTCGCCGACGACGACACCTTTCTCGACGAGGTCAGCCGTCTCGGCGGCACGGATCCCACGATCTTCGCCGACCCGGACATCCGCGCGCTCGCGTTGCCCGCGCTGCGCGGCGACTACAAGGCCGTCGAGACCTATCGCTACCGGCCCGGCCCCGACGTGAGCTGCCCGGTCGTGGCGCTCGCCGGGAACGCGGACCCGGTCCTGCACCTCCCGGACGTCGAAAACTGGCGCGAGCACACCACCGGTTCGTTCGAGATGGAGGTGTTCGATGGCGGTCATTTCTTCCTCGAAGACAACCTCGACGCCGTCGTCGCGCGCATTCTCGGCAAGCTGACCGTCAGTCCCTGAGGCCTTCCCTGCTCGCCCACGCGACGACCTCGGTCCGGTTCGCCAGGCCCAGTTTCGCCAGGATGCTCCGGACGTGGCTTTCCACCGTACGTTCGGAAAGCACCAGTTTCTCGGCGATCCGGCGGTTGCTCAGCGCGTCGGCGAGCAGGGCGACGATCTCGCGCTCCCGCCCGGTGAGCGGGTCCGCGGCGCGGCGTCCGGCGCGGATCCGGTCGAGCAGCGCCGCGGCCCGCGCGAGCGGTCCCGGCATGGTCAGCCGCCGGAACTCGTCGAGCGCGTCGCGCGCGATCCCTTGCGCGCGAACGAGATCGCCCAGGACGACCAGCGTTTCGGCGAGCAGCAACCGAGCCTGGGCGACACCGGGCCGGGCGCCGATGCTCTCGTTGACGGCGATCGTCCGCTCGTACAACCGCACAGCCTCGTCGTGGCGGCCCAGGACGGCGTTGAGGCGGGCGGGCTGCTCCAGGGTCGAGCCGGTGCAGAAGACGCCGGCGCCGCCTGCCGCGATAGGCCGCACTTCTTCGAGGCGCCGCAACAGGTACTCCGCCATCTCGGTGTCGTGGAAGGCCTCGACCAGCGGCACGAGATTGGGCAGCGCACCGGTGGTGTGCAAGGCGAACTCCGGGCTCCGCACCAGCGGGACCAACTGCTCGTACCGGACCCTCGCCTCGTCGAGATCGCTCATGAGCAGGCTCAGCAGCGGCCGCGAGACCAAAGTGACCGGCAGATGCGGGGCCCGCTCCAGGAGGCTCGCGTAATCCCCGCGGAGATCGCCGGGATCACCCGTGAGCAGCACGAGCTGGGTACGAAAGGCGTAGGACATCCCTTTCGCGGAGAAGTCGTCCGCGAGTTCGGTGTCCGCCAGTTCCTCGGCCGCGAGGTCGAGTTCGCGTGCCTCGGCCAGATCTCCGCGCAACGCCAGCACCGAACTGCGCAGCCGCAGGTCGTGCCAGCGGACCAGTGGCAGCCTCGTCAGCCGGGCCAAGGCCGTCACCGCGACGAGTTCGTCGTCGACGAGCGCCATCCGCCCGTCCTCCAGTGCCGCGTCGATCCGCCATTTGTGGCCCCACAAGGAAACCAATGGCCGCCCGGTCCGCGTCCCCAGTTCGGCGGCCATGGCACCGAGCCGCAGCCTTTCGGGTAACGGCAGCTTTTCGGGTGCGACCTTCATCCGGGCGCGGACGGCGTCGACCAGCGCTTCGGGATCGCCTGATTCCTCAGCGAGCGCGAAGGCCTCGTCCGCGAGCTTCCCCGCTTCGGCGAACCGGCCGTAGTCGGCTTCCACCGACGCGCTGTGCGCCAGCAGACGTGCCCGCGTCGTGCGGTCGACGCCGTCGGCCGCGAGCGCGCGGGTGGCCAGATCGCGGATGCCGGGAAGAAGGT
This sequence comes from Amycolatopsis sp. NPDC057786, assembly GCF_042797905.1. NCBI lineage: Bacteria > Bacillati > Actinomycetota > Actinomycetes > Pseudonocardiales > Pseudonocardiaceae > Amycolatopsis > Amycolatopsis sp. NPDC057786. The sequence goes on along the minus strand of NZ_JBHVKW010000091.1, from coordinate 21,124 downwards.
CCGGCGCCGCGACGTCGCGGACCACCAGTGCCGCGCGAGCGAGCAACCCGGCGTCGGCGGCGCGCCGGGCGTGGTCGAGACTTCGCGCGAACCGGCCGGTCCGGTATTCGGCGACGGCGAGGTCGAGCAGCAGGCCGGCACGGTCCACTTCGGACAGTCCGGCCTTCGCACGGGCGTCCAGCGCGATCGCGAGGAAGCGCGCGGCCTCGTCGAAGGCCAGTGCCCGGTTCGCTTCCGCGGCCGCGATCGCCGCCCATTCCGCCGTCTTCTCCGGCGCGGACGCCGAGCGCAGCCAGTGCCCCGCGACCGTCCCGGCGAGCGCGGGATCGCGCCGGGCGTCTTTTTCGAGCGCCGCCGCGACGCGACCGTGGAACGCCTCCCGCTCGCTTTGCGCCAGATCCGCGTAAATCCCGTCTCGGACGACGGCGTGCGCAAACCGCCCCTCGCGCAGCACCCCGGCCTTCGCGGCTTGATCGAGCCCGTCGGCCACCTCTTCGAACGACAGACCGGCCACCTTCGCGAGGAGGGCCGCTTCTACTTCTTCGCCGATCACCGCCGCGATGGCCAGCAGCCGCCGAACCACCGGACCGAGCGCCGTCACCGTGGCCCGTACGAGGTGGCCGAGTTCCACTCCGCCTGCCGAACGCGCGATCGCGCCGAGATAGAGCGGGTTCCCGCCGGAACGCCGATACGCCTCGCACGCTTCGTCCTCCGCCAATCCGGTGAGGAGCTTTCGCGCCTCGGGCTCGGCCAACGGCGGCAGCGCGATGCTTCGCGCGCCTGGACGGCGCAGGAGATCCGGCAGGGCCGTGTCCAGCGCAGGCGTGTGCCCGGTGTCCCGATGCGTCGCGATCACGGCCAGCTTCGAGCGCCGCAGCTCCCCCGCCAGATGTCGCAGAAGACGCAAGGACGCCTCGTCGGCCCAGTGCAGATCCTCGAGGACGACGACCAGGCCCGAGGGTTCGGCGGCGGCCACCAGCGCGTCCGACGCGGCGGCGACCAGCCGGAACCGTGCGGCCTGAACGTCGGCGGCGCCCTCGGTCTCGGCGAAAGCGGCCGTCACGGCCGAATCGACCGACGGCAGCGCCTCGACGACGCGCCGCCACGGCCACAGCGGCGGCGCTCCCGGATCGTCGGCGCACCGGCCCCACACGACGGAGGCCGCGTCGGACACCGCCTCCTCGACCAGCCTGGTCTTGCCGATCCCTGGCGGCCCCGAGACGAGCACGAGCCCGCCGGAACCCGCGGCGGCGTCGGCGAGCCTGCCGCGCAGGATCGCCAGTTCGGCCGCCCGGCCCACGAACGGTTCCCGGTTCACGGAAGGAGTATCGCTCCGCGGGCCCGATTCCGTACCGCACTGCGTACTGGCACTGATGTCCGGCGGCGGCCGGGAGCGCAGAGTCGGCGTGTCCGACGGGAAAGGAAACCCCATGTACGCCACCGTCCACCAGTTCCGGCGTTCCCACGCCGACGAGTCCACGGGCTGGGGCCACGCCCTCGCCGCCGAACTCCACCCCGGCACCGGTTCGCCGGGCACCTGCACCCTGGCCGAGGTCGGCGGCCTGACCGGGCTCGTCGTCGCGCTGTGGCGCGACCGCGGGTCCGCGCTCGCCGCCGCCGGCCGCCGCGCCTCCGGCACCTTCGACGCCCGCGTCTACGAGGTCTCCGACGTCGAAAGCGGCGCGGCCGAGCCCAGGATCGCGCAGGCGACCTGGTTCGACCGGCCGCTCAGCCAGGCACAGGCCGACGCCGCCCGCTTCGGTGGGCGCGAACGGATCCGGCCCGCCGTCCGTGGGCTCGACGGGGTCGGCGGCTTCTACGTCCTGACCGCCGAAGACCGGTCAAGCCTCATCCTCGGCTTCACGGAGTCGATCGAAGCGATGGAAGCCGTCCAGCGGACGATCATGAGCACGGAACTGCTGCCCGGCGAGGATCCCGCGCTGCTGCCGGGCCCGGACCGGATCGACGTCCACCGCGTGCTCCACACGTCACTGCCCTCGCTCGGCCTGGTGGGTGAGCCGCGATGACCGCCGGGACGTCCGCACGCGTCGGCACCTGGCGAGTGGTCACCGAACGGACTTCGGCCACGTTCACCGTCCGGAACTTCGGCTTCCGCGTGGTCCACGGCTCGATCCCGGTCAGGCTGGGTTCGGTGCGGGTCTCCGCGGACGGTGTGGCCGCCGTCGAAGCCGCGCTGGACCTCGACGGCATCGACACCGGCAACGCCAAACGCGACGCCGACCTGCGCAAACCCGGTCTGCTGGCGATCGACGCGCAGCCCGTGCTGACCTTCGCGGCCGACCAGGCCGACGGTGGTCCGGACGAGTGGTCGGTCCACGGCACTCTCGGAGCGCGAGGCGAGTCGTGTCCCCTGACAGTGACCGCGACCGGACCGGTGGACAACGGCGACGGCACCTGGCGAGTGGTCGCCGGCGCCATCTTCGACCGGCGGGCGATCGGTCTCCGCGCGCCGAGGTTCCTGATCGGCAGGGAGATCACGATCGCGCTCGACGTCGTGCTCGCGCCGCCTGGGTGATCAGGCCCAGGCGGAAAGCTCCTTGGCGAGCGCGGACGGCCCGCCGGCGGTGCGCAACGTCGGCGCGCCGGGCCAGCAGTCCTGGTGGTCGCCGGTGCGGAGGGTTTCGGCGAACCTGGCCACCAGCCGCGGCTGCGACGCCACCGTCCGGCCGCCGAGGTAGGCGACGACGACGTGGTGATCGTCGTCCGAATGCGTCGCCACGGCGGCCGACCAGCCGTGCTCCTCGTGCCACATCAGGTCGACGTCGCGCTCGGGGAAGCCGGGAAGACGCCAGTTCAGCCGCATACTGGCGGTGACCGGACCGGTGAGGTCGACCGTGGACGCCTCCATCGGTATCCCCAGTGCCGCGGCCACGTCCTCCAGGTAGGCGTTCAGCCTGGTCTTGAGCTCCAGACCTGCTTCCGTGGGCGCGGGGGTCGAGGTGGTCACGGTCCCTCATCTTCCTGTCACTTTGAGTCGGCGTGACGGGAATTACCCACCCCGTGCCGGCTTCACACCCTCATTTCGTCACACCACGGTTTCGGTTCGCTCAAGCCGTGGCTTCGATGACTCTGGTCAGTGCCTTGTGCAGCGCCTCCAGCTCGGAGACCTCCATGCCGAGCTTCTCCACGACGCGATACGGGATCTTTTCCGCCTCCGCGCGCAACGCGCGACCGGATTCCGTCAACTCGACCGTCAGCAGCCGCTCGTCCTCCGAACTGCGCCTGCGCGTGACGTAACCGATCGTCTCCAGACGCTTGAGCAGCGGCGACAGCGTCGCGGGCTCGGCACGCAGAGCGACACTCAGGTCCTTGACGGCCTGCGGGCCCCGCTCCCACAAGGCGAGCATGACCAGGTACTGCGGATGGGTGAGCCCATGGGGTTCCAGGAGCGGCCGGTAGATGGCGATGACGCTGCGCGACGCGACCGACAGCGCGAAACACACCTGACGCTCCAACGCGAGCGGATCCTCGCCCAGATCGATCGACTTCATCTCCGGCCCCTCCGAGTTCATGCCGCCGATCCTAGCCTTGACGCTAATGTTTAGCGTACTAATCATTAGTGTACTGTGGCGGCATCGACGGAAGGAGTCGCCCGATGCCCCGCAAGCGCCCGGACGTGTTCCGCTGGCTGTGGTACTCACTCGGCGGCAGGCTGCCCGAGCGCTACCACGCCTGGATCCTCCACGACGCGACCACGGGAAGCTGGCGCTGGCGGCACGTCGCCCGCAGCACGGTGATGATCGCCCCGCTCTGCGCCGTATGGCTGCTCCTGCCCGGCCCGCTCACCCTGCGGCTGGCGATCGTGCTGATGGCCGCGCTCGTCGCGTACTTCTACTCGATGGCCTACATGGAGGAGAGCATCGAGCACCGGCTCGCCAAGAACGGCTTCCCGCCGGGCACCGGCCGCCGGACGCGCGCGGAGGCCGCCGCGGTCGCGGAAGCCGAGGCGACCGAGCGGTACCTCGCGCGGTACCGGAACGTGCCCTGATCTCCTTCCCGGCAGGCGCTCGCCTCCGCCACTGGTGCCGGGATGTTGCGAAAGCCACTTTCGCAACGTTGAAGGTTGCGAAAGTGGCTTTCGCAACGCCCGTCGCGGCACTCAAGCGGCTCGATTGCGGGCAATGGCGGCTCGATGGGCGGCGACGAGTTCTTCGGCGACTCGTTTCGGTTCGGTTCGCAAGCGGCTGGGCAAGGTCTGAAGAACTACGATCCCGGCTGCCGCGTACCTCGCGTTTCTCGCCACCGTCGCGGCGTACTGCTGCTTGCCGAAGTGGAAGTCGTACGAATCCACCTCCCAAGCCAGACCTGCCGACACGAAGTACCCATCGGCGGTAGCGATGTATTCGCCGTTCTCGTCCCGTAACTCGTGATTCCACAAGGGTTCCGGCAAGCCGCTCATCCGCCACACCTTCATCGCGTCGACCTCCGCGGCCGAGCGGGCACCGTCGGCGATCCGGTGCAACGCCTCGCGCGGGATCGCGGTGCCACGGCTGCTCCCGGCGTCGAGTTCGGCGAACAACTCCGGAACGGGCACACCTCGCTGCACGGCCTCGGCCAGCAGAGCGGAAACATCTTGTCGCGAACCGAGGCGGCGACAGCAGTCGAGTACCGATCGGACCAGCGGCGCCAGCGGCACTCCATCGACCACGGTCGCCTGCGGGAGCCGGGTCGTGCGTTCGACGATCACGTACCCGGAACTGCCCACCTTGTGTTCGAGGGGCACCAGAAGGTGGAGGAGAAAGGGATTGTCCGGCATACCCCGCAGTCCCTGCCGCCGGCAGGAGACTGCTCCTGTCACCACGGCGTCCGGCCCCGCGTACAAGAGCGCGGCATCGATCAACTGCCGCCGCGTCGGCGTCCCGGAGTTCAGCAGCACGACACCCGGCAGCAGCCGTTGCCACGGCTTCCCGGGACGGCACCGGCGATAGCACGTCATGGACGGAACGCCCAATTCCCCGAGTCTCGCAACGGTGATCACGCCACCGCGGCTGTGTCGATAGAGCCCCTCGGGGTCACGGGCCCAGTCTCCGGTTTTCATCCCTTGATCGTCGACAGCATTCCGAACACGCGCCAGCCCTGTTCCGCGACCCTGTGGACAACTCGTCACACCAGTCCCACTGTGGATAACCCCGGGAGGTTGCGAAAGCCACTTTCGCAACGTTGAAGGTTGCGAAAGTCGCTTTCGCAACGCCCGCCGCGCCTCCGGTACGGCCGAGCACCCCGCGGGAAGCCGCCCGCGACCAGGACGGATGAGCCGTCGCGGCTAGAGTGCGCGGTGATGAGACGCAAGCTCCGCCCGCCGCTCCCGCCCCGCCACGGGCTCGACCCTGCGAGGCTCAAAATGCCCGCCGAGGGGCCGTGGACGACGCTGCGGGAGCACCTCGTCGAGCGGCTCCCCCGGGTCGCGCCCGAGCGGATCGAGGAGATGCTCCGTGAGGAGCGCGTCGTCGGGCTCGACGGGCCGCTGGGCGTCGATTCCCCGTTCGTGCCGGACTCGTTCATCTGGTTCCATCGCGACCTGCCCGACGAGGTCGACGTGCCGTTCGAGGTCTCCGTCGTGCACCGCGACGAGCATTTCCTCATCGCCGACAAACCGCATTTCCTCGCGACGATCCCGCGCGGGCGGCACATCCTGCAGACCGCGCTGGTCCGCCTGCGCCGCGAGCTCGACCTTCCGCGGCTCACCCCCGCCCACCGGCTCGACCGCGTCACCGCGGGGCTCATCCTGTTCGTGATCACCCCCGAAGTCCGTGGCAAGTATCAGACGATGTTCCGGGATCGCCTGGTACACAAGGAATACGAGGCGATCGCACGCTACGACCCGAAGGTCGTGCTGCCACGCGAGATCAGCAGCCGCATCGTCAAGGAACGCGGGGTCATCGCCGCGCAGGAGGTCGACGGGCCGCCCAACGCCGAAACGCGCGTCGAGCTGATCGAGCACCGCGACGGCCTCGGCCGGTACCGCCTGATCCCCGCGACCGGCCGCACCCACCAGCTCAGGTTGCACATGAGCGGTCTCGGGTTGCCGATCCTCGGCGACGACTTCTACCCGGAGCTGACCGAAACCCCGCTCGACGATTTCACCGAACCCTTGCAGCTGCTGGCGAAGGTCCTCGAATTCACCGATCCGGTCACCGGGGAACGCCGCCGGTTCGAGAGCAGGCAGACGCTCCAGGCGTGGACGGACCTCGACGCGTGGCAGCGCGGGCCCTTGCCGTGAAGGCCTCCTTACCTACCCCGAAGGTAGTGAAGGAGGCCTTCACGGACTCCGGCTCACGGACGGCCTACTTCCGCCAGAACTTGATCCCGCTCCAGGTCACCTTCACCGGTCCGGCGCCGCTCGCCGTCCGATAGGCGCCGAACTTGTCGTAGTAACTCCCGGCGCTGCTGCTCACCGTCTGCTTCAGCGAACCGTTGATGTACACCTTGTGCGTGCTCCCGACCTGGTGCACGGTGTTGACCCGCACGGACGTTCCGACGGTCGCCCCGCTCGCCAGCGTGTCGCCGCCGTGGACGGCGTAGAGCCGCCCGCCGCGTTCCACCGCGAGCATGAAGTACGGCCCGGCGGTCGGCGCGTCGCGGAAGGTCTGCTTCAGGCTGATCCGGGTGCCCGCCATGCTGGTGATCCGGAACGATCCCTCGAACTGCCGGGTCCCGCCGGTATAGGTCACGTAGCGCCGTTCCGCCCGCTGATCCCCGCTTCCGGTGGAGCAGGTCAGTTGGAAGTTCAGCCCGTCGACGGTGCCGCAGCCACGTTCCTGGACCTTGAACGACGGGTTCTCCGCCGTCCACGGCCCGGTGCCGACCTGGGCGTTCGCCGGCATCGCCGACGCGATCAGGCCGAGCACGGCCGCCGCGGCCACCCCGGCGGTCCGAAGTCGTCTCCGCATCGTGCCTCCTGCACACTCAGGGCGGCGGTGTTGGTCCAGACCAGGACCAGGCTGCGACTGTACGAGCACGAACCGTCGTCGGACAAGACGTTGACGCCCCGGCGTCCCGCTGATTGGGTAACGACGGTGATCCTCTCCTTGACGGTCCTCGAAGGACTGGCGGCCGGGACGATCGACCTGGCCTTCCGGCGCTGGTCGAAACAGAACGTCCACCCGGGCGATGTGATGCGCCTGGAGGCAGGGGTGATCGAGGTCGTCTCGGTCGAGATCGTCGACCCCGCCACCATCACCGACGCCGATGCCCGCCGATCCGGCGCCGAGTCGGCGAACGCGGTGCGGGGCACTCTGCGCGGCCCCGCGGACGCCTTGGTGTACCGCGTCGGCCTGCGTCATCTCGGCCCCGACCCCCGGCGCGCGCTCAGCGCGGACGCCGAACTGTCCGAAAAGGACGTCGAGGAGATCCGCCATCGACTGTCCAAGATGGACAAGCGACGTCCGTGGACGCACGAGACCTTGCGTCTCATCCACGACAATCCCGGGCGCCGGGCCCAGGAACTCGCCGACCTCCTCGGCCGCGAGAAGGATCCGCTGAAGGTCGACATCCGCAAGCTCAAGAACCTCGGCCTGACACTCAGTCTCGAAGTCGGCTACCGGATCTCCCCGCGCGGCGCGGCCTACCTGCGTCTCACCGAGGATCCCGGTAAAACGCGCTGAGTTCCGGCGCGAGCCGCTCCGGCGGGACACTGTGGAACTCGCCGTCCAGCCCGACCTGGCGCGCCCCCGGGACCACCTTCGCGGTGACGAGAGCGGCGGTCTTCAGCCAGTCCGTACTGCCGTTGCTGTTCACCACCAGGACGGGTGTCGCGATGGACGCCAGCTCGCCAGGCACCTTCGAGTCCTTCATCACGAAGGCGTCGTAAACGAGCGTGGGCGCGAACGACCGCAGTTCGGCCCACACCGGCGACGCCTTCGCTTCGGCCACGGCCTCCTCCGGAGCGCCGACCGCGGACATCATGAACAGGCCGGCGGCGTCGTCCCAGCGGCCGGCCGCGACCAGCTCGCGCATCTCGTCGGCGTATCCCTCGGGAACTTCTTCCGTTTCACCGCGATAGGGCGGCTCGAAGACCGAAAGCCGCGCCATCGGCACTCCGGCCGCGGCGGCGAGGAGGGCCAGCGCGCCGCCGGAGGAGATGCCGTGCACGATCACCGGCTCGTCGAGCGCGGCGACGATCGCGGCCAGGTCTTCGATCTCGCGCTCGACCGCGTACGGCGCGGTGTCCCCGCTCTCGCCCCGGCCCCGCCGGTCGTAGGTCACCACGGAGAACTCGGCCGCCAGCTCCGCGACCAGCGGTTCGTCACCGTGCCGGTCGTTGCCCGCACCCGCGACGACGACCACGACCGGCCCCACGCCACGGCGTTCGAACGTGATCGGCGTCCCGTCCGCGGACTTCGCTGTGTCGATCATGCAAGCCATCGTGCCACTCGAACACCCGTTCGACAAACGAGCGGAACCGGGGTAGGTTCGGTTGCCATGACCCCCGCGCTTCAAGCCTCGCTGTTCGACGAGTGCGCCGCGCTCGGGCTGGGCTCGCTCGACGGGCTCCGGCGCACCGAGCTGACCCGTGGCGCCTGGATAGACGTGCTCCCTGGCTGGCTCTCCGGCGCGGACGAGCTGTTCACCCGGCTCGCCGAAGACGTGCCATGGCACGCCGAAAGGCGGCAGATGTACGACCGCGTAGTCGCCGTCCCCCGGCTACTGAGCCATTACCGCGAGGGCATGCCGCTCCCCCACCCGATCCTCACTGAGGCGAGGGAGACGCTCTCCGCGCACTACGCGGAAGAGCTCGGCGAGCCGTTCGTGACGTCGGGCCTGTGCTTCTACCGGGACGGGCGCGACAGCGTCGCCTGGCACGGCGACGACACCGGCCGTTCCCGCACCGAGGACACCATGGTGGCGATCGTCTCGGTCGGCGCCGCCCGCCAGCTGGCCCTGCGGCCGCGTGGCGGAGGCGAGACCGTCCGGCACGCCCTCGGTCACGGCGACCTGATCGTCATGGGCGGCAGCTGCCAGCGGACCTGGGAACACGCCGTCCCCAAGACCGCCAAACCGGTCGGGCCGAGGATCAGCATCCAGTTCCGTCCGAGAGGAGTCGCCTGAGGATCAGTCCAGCAGCACGGGCAAGGCGTCGACGCCGTAGACGATCGAGACCTTCCGGAAGTTCACTTCCTCCGGTTCGATCGCCAGCCGCATCTCCGGGAACCGGCGTACCAGCGCGGGATACGCGGTGCGCAGTTCCATCCTGGCCAGTTCGGCACCGATGCACCGGTGGATGCCCCAGCCGAAGGCGAGGTGCGACGTCGGCTCGCGGGTCGCGTCGAACTTCTCCATGTCCTCGCCGAGGTCGCCGTCACGGTTCGCGACGCTGAGCGAGACCAGCACGATGTCGCCCTTCGCGATCCGGACACCGGCGACCTCCATGTCCTCCTTGGCGAAACGCGGGAAGGCCATCTGCACGACGGTCAGGTACCGCAGCAGTTCCTCGACGAACTTGTGGACGGCTTCGTCGTCGCCGCGGACGGTCTCGACCAGCGAGCGGTCCTTGAGCAGCACGAGCGCACCGAGCGCGAGCATGCTCGCCGTGGTCTCCAGCCCGCCGGTGAGCACGCCGTCGGCGAGGCCCGCGAGCTCGCGGTCGTCGATCTCGTCGCCGTGCTCCTTGATGAGCATGCCGAGCAGGCCGTCGCCCGGGTTCTCGCGCTGCTTCTTGACGATCTCGTCCAGATAGGACAGTGACTCGGTCATCGCTCCGAGTGACGCGCCCGCGCCACCGAAGAGATCGAACCGGGCGGTGCTCAGCCGCTGGAAATCGTCGCGGTCCTCGTACGGGACGCCCAGCAGTTCGCAGATGGTCAGCGACGGGATCGGCAGCGCGAAGGCCTCCCACAGGTCGACGGGACCGTCGGCCTTCGCCATCGCGTCGAGCTGGTCGGCGACGATCTCGTCGATCCGCGGCGCCAGTCGCGACAGCCGCCGCATGGTGAACTCCGGCGTGAGCAGCCGCCGCAGCCGGGTGTGCACCGGCGGATCGGCGAACCCGAGCCCGCCGGGGTTCTGGTCCTCGGTCACGCCCGCGTTCCCGACCAGGTTCGTGAAGTCGTTGCTGAACTCGCTCACCTTGCCGAGTACGGCCTTGGCCTCGTCGTAGCCGGTGACCAGCCAGCCGTTCATCCCGAACGGCAGGTCGAGCTTGCTGACCGGTTCCGTCGCGCGGATCCGGCCCAGCTCGGCCACCGGGTCGAGACCGTCGCGTTTGAGCGGCAGCAGCGCGTTGTCCGGGATGATCGACATCTTGGACAGGTCGAAACCGTTCTTCTGCTGACGCGCGAGGTAGCGGCGGCCGATCCAAGCCAACACGCGCGAGCGAATGCTCCCCATACCCCGCACCCTACTCCAGCCGCTGACCACCTGACCTGGCACAACAGGCCGCCTTCGGCCGGCAGGGCAGGAATTTCGACGGCTGTTCACCCGCCGTCCCACTCGATTAGTCACGTCCAGAAAGTCGGTTTTCCCCCGCACGGGGTTCCCGGCGAGCGGGAGATCTCGGTCACCGTCGGTCACGACGGACGGCGGGTAACGCCTGACAGCGGACGCGCGTCGTGAGATTGTCGGACCTTACTGGGAGGATTCGGACATGTCAGCCGCGCTCATCGGACGTGACCATCCCGCGGGGGTGCTCCGCGCGGAGATAGCCCGTGCCGCCGAAAGCCACGGCGGCCTGGTGCTGGTCACCGGCGAGGCCGGGATCGGCAAGACCACGCTGGTCACCGGCGCCGCCGAAGAGGCGAAGCGCCTCGGTGCCCTGGTGCTCAACGGATCCTGCTGGGACTCGGCGAGCGCACCGGGCTATTGGCCGTGGACCCAGGTGGTCCGCGGGTTGCGGCGCGCGGTCGGGCAGGGCCGCTGGACCACGATGGCCGACAGCGAACTGGACGTCCTGCTCGGTGAGACGCGCGGTGACGGCGCGGCCGACGGGTTCCGGCTGTACGACGCGGTGACGAGCGTGCTGGTGGCCGCCTCCCAGGACCAGCCGATCGTGGTGGTGCTCGACGATCTGCACTGGGCCGACGCCGCGTCGCTGCGGTTGCTCGAGTTCGCCGCGCGGCACACCTGGTTCGAGCGGCTACTGCTGATCGGCACGTACCGGGACGTCGAGGTCGAGGCGACCGATCACCCGCTTCGCTCGCTCATGATGCCGCTCCTCACGAAGGCCACTTCGGTCACTCTCACCGGTCTCGAACCGGACGAGGTCGGCGCGCTCATGACCAGGACGGCGGGCGCGGCACCCGACGACGCGCTGGTCGCCGAGGTCCATCGCCGCACCGGCGGCAACCCGTTCTTCGTCGAGCAGACGGCGCGGCTCTGGCACAGCGGCGGTTCCGCCGAGACCATCGCGCCCGGCGTCGCCGACGCCCTGCAACGACGGCTTTCCCTGCTCCCCCAGCCGGTCCTCGATCTGCTGACCACCGCGTCGGTACTCGGCAGGGAGTTCCACCGCCGGCTGCTCGCGGGCGTGGCGTCGGCGCCCGTGCCCCAGGTGGACCGGTTGCTCGACCAGGCCGTCGCGGCACGACTGGTGGTGGTGCAAGGGCAAGGGCGCTTCGCCTTCGCCCACGACCTCGTCCGCGAAACGCTGTACGCGAGCCTGGCCGAGTCGGACCGCAGGAAGCAGCACGCCGCCGTCGTCGCGGCGGTCGGCGAGACGCCGGCGTCACGGGACAGCCTCTTCGCCGCGGACCTGGCCCGCCACGCGCTGCTCGCCGGCCGGGAAGTCGATCCGGACGAGGCGATCGACCTGTTGCTGGCCGCCGCGGTCGACGCCACCGGCCGCATGGCGATCGAAGAGACGACCACGCACTACCGGCGGGCGATGGAGATCGCCGAGGACCGGCGGCGGAAGGCCGTCATCGCCCTCGAACTGGGCGCGCATCTGACCCGTCACCACGAGACGGACGAGGGAAGACAGGTCCTCGACGAGGTCTCGGTGCTCATCCGTGAACTCGACGACGACGATCTCCTCGCCCGGCTGGCGCTGACCCTGGTCCGCGCCGACCACAAAAGCGTCCGGGCCGACGAGACGGTCGAGGTGCTCACCGAAGCGCACGCGCGGCTGTGCGGCCGCGAGCCCGGACAGGAGCTCACGGTCGAGGAGATGACGCAGGAACTCTCCGCGCGCATCATGATGACCGCCCGCGACGACCACGACGATTCCGCGCTGTTGTTCGGTTTGTGGGCCCGGCACGACTCGATCTGGGGGCCGGGCAGCGCCGCGGAACGGGAACGGCTCACCGACGAACTGGTCGCCGTCGGCCGCCGCACGGCGAACCCGGAATTGGAGCACTACGCGGCGTCCTTCAAGTGGGTGGCGCAGCTCGAACAGGGCGACCCCCGGTATTTCGAGCAGTACCAGGAGTTTCTCGCCCTGGCAGCCACCGGAAGGGCGCCGAGTTCGCAGCTGGCTTCCCGGATCGACCAGAGCATCATCGCCACGCTTCAGGGCCGGTTCGCCGAAGCCGAGGCCTATATCGAGCAGGTGATCTCGTGCCACGCGGGGGACGAGCATCCCCATTTCGCCGATCTGACCCAGCTGCAGCGGTGGGTCCGGTGGTGCCTGGAGGGGCGGTTCGACGATCTCACCGGTCTGCACCGCGAGATCTCGCGCAGCGGGTACTCCTACGGCCGGCTGCTGGAGGCGATCACCGCGGCCCAGCGCGAGGACACCGGGGAAGCCATCCGGCTCACCGATCTCGCGGCCGACGCGAAGCCGTATCCTCGCGACCTGGCCGCCTTGTGGTTGCGCTGCCAGGCGCAAACGGCGGCGGTCTCGCGCGATCCCGAACGCTGTGAAGCGGCCCGCGCGCTCCTCGCGCCCTACAGCGGGGAGTGGCTGGTTTCCCTGTACGGCTGCGAGATCTCCGGTCCCGTCGATCTCTGGATCGGCAGGCTCGACCTGGCGCAGGAACGCTGGAACGACGCGGTGGACCGGCTGCGCGGTGCCGCGCTCTCCGCGGATCGGCTCCGGGCCTCGGTCTGGGCGACCGAAGCCAGGTCCTGGCTGGCGAAAGCGCTGCTCGGCCGGAACCTCGAAGGCGACGCGGCGGCCGCGGCGACCCTCCTGTCCGAGGTGACCGAAGAAGCCACCGCGTTCGGCATGCGACCGATCGTGGCCAGGATGACGAAAGCACGTGAGGAGGCGCGGGCTCCGGCCGCGCCGAGGGCGGAGTTCCGTCGCGACGATGCCGTGTGGACCTTGCATTTCGACGGCGTCACCGCCCACCTCCCGGACTCGAAAGGCTTGCGGGACCTGCATTTCCTGCTCGGCAGGCCGGGTTCGGAGGTGGCGGCCGTCCGGCTGCTCGATCCCGAAGGCGGCGAGGTGGTCGTCGCCGCGAAGAGCCTCGGCGGCGACGCCGTCCTCGACGACGAAGCGAAGGCCCAGTACCGCGCGCGGCTCGACGAGCTGGATGAACTGATCGACACCGCGACCGGGTTGGGCCAGGACGCGCGCGCCGCGGCGCTGGACCGGGAACGGGACGCGCTGCTCGCCGAACTGCGGTCCGCGGCCGGGCTCGGCGGCCGCACCCGGCGGCTCGGTGACGAGGCGGAACGCGCCCGCAAGACGGTGACCGCGCGGATCCGGGACACCCTGCGCAAACTCGACGAGCAGCATCCGGCACTGGCCGCGCACCTGCGCGCGGCGGTCACCACCGGTTCCTCGTGCCGGTACGCGCCCGAGGACAAGGTTCCCTGGCGGCTGTGAGCGACCAGGGCCTCGTGAATGGCTAGGACGGTTAGAACCGTCCTAGCCATTCACGAGGTTAGGGCTCACTTGCGGTTGTAGAGCCGCATCGTCAAGGTGCCGAAGACCGCGAGGATCACCGCGCCGGCGATCAGCACCCAGGTGATCTCGCCGCCGTTCCAGTTGCCGTCCATCATCGAGCGGACCGCCGCGACCACGTGGGTCACCGGGTTGACGTCGACGAAGGCCTGCAGCCAGCCCGGCATCGTCTCCGGGTCGACGTAGATGTTGCTGAGGAAGGTCAGCGGGAACAGCACCATCATGCTGACCCCCATCACCGACTTCTCGCTGCGCAGCAGGAGGCCGAACATCGTCCAGATCCACGAGAACGCGAACGAGAACGCCAGCAGCAGGAGGATCGCGGCGGCCACGCCACCGAATCCGCCGGCGGGGCGGAAGCCCATGATCAGTCCGACGCCGAGGATCACCAGCGACGCGATGAGGTACCGCAGCATGTCACCGAGGAGATAGCCGACCATCGCCGACGGCCGCCAGATCGGCAGCGTGCGGAACCGGTCGAACACGCCCTTCTCGATGTCGGTGTTCACCGACACCCCGGTGTACATGGTGATCATCAGGATGCTGCTCGCCATGATGCCCGGCAACAGGAACTGCAGGTACTGCGTCGGCGAACCGGACAGCGCGCCGCCGAACAGGTAGGTGAACATCAGCGTCATCATGATCGGGAACGCCGTGACGTCGAACAGCTGCTCGGGCACGTGCTTGATCTTCAGCATCGCGCGCCACCCGAAGGTGACCGAAGTCGAAAGCGCGCTGGGGCGCTGAGGCCGGTTCTTCGCGATCAGGACGGCGGCGAGATCCTCCGCCTTCGGTGCCGCGAGAACGGGTTCGTTGTCTTTGACTGCCGTGGTGCTCAAGCTGCACTCTCCTCAGGCGTGGCGGTGCGGTCGGTCAGGGCCAGGAAGACCTCGTCGAGGCTCGGCTGGCCGAGGGAGAAGGTGTCGACGACGATCCCGGCGCGCGCGAGTTCGCTCAGCGCGCGTGCGGCATGTTCGGCGGCCCCCTGTTCGGTGCTTTCCCCCGAGAGCCGCGCGGTGAGCGCGACGGGGTCCGGCTCCAGCAGCACCTGTGCCTCCAGGGACCGGACGAGCAGCGCTTCGGCCTCGGCGCGCTGGTCGGCCTCGCGCAGCCGGACGTGGACCGCGCCGACCCCGACCGAGGCCTTCAGCTGCCCCTTGGTTCCTTCGGCGATCACCTTGCCGTGGTCGATGACCGCGATCCGCGAGGCCAGCTGGTCGGCCTCGTCGAGGTACTGCGTGGTCAGCAGGACCGTGGTGCCGTGCCGCACGATCGCGCGCACGATGTCCCAGACCTGGTTGCGGCTGCGGGGATCGAGCCCGGTCGTCGGCTCGTCGAGGAAGAGCACGTCCGGCGTGTTGAGGATGCTCGCGGCGATGTCGATCCGCCGCCGCATGCCGCCGGAGTAGTTCTTCACCTGCCTGCCCGCGGCCTCGGTCAGGCCGAACGCCGCCAGCAGTTCCTCCGCCCGTGCGCGGGCGGCCGGTTTGCGGTGCCCGGTCAGCCTGCCGATCAGGACCAGGTTCTCGGTGCCGGTCAGGTCTTCGTCGACCGAGGCGTACTGCCCGGTCAGGCTCACCATGGACCGGACCGCGTCGGCCTCGCGAACGACGTCCTTGCCGAAGACGCGCGCTTCTCCACCGTTGGGGCGGAGCAGGGTCGCGAGCATCTTCACGGCGGTGGTCTTGCCGGCGCCGTTCGGCCCGAGGACGCCGTACACGGTGCCGGCGGGGACCTTCAGGTCGATCCCGTCGACCGCCCGGTTCTCCCCGAACACCTTGACCAGCCCCGAGGCTTCGATGGCCAGTTCACTCATTTTCGTTTCCTTTCAGAAGCATTCAGCAGACGTAGGGGCGAGCGGCGCGCGCTTCGCGCAGGGCGAGGCCCCACCAGGCGAGCTCGTCGAGCAGGGTGGTCACGGCCTGTCCCTGCCCGTCGCTGTCGAAGGGGGTGCCGTCGCGGGCGAAGGTGCCGTCGAGGAGGTTGAAGGCCACAGTGTCGCGCATGGTCACCGTATGCAACTCGGTGAAGATCGTGCGCAGTTGCTCCACTGCGTAGAGCCCTTGCGAGCGGTAACCATAGGAGACGAATCCGACCGGCTTCGCGCGCCACTCGTCGTAGGCGCAGTCGATCGCCTGCTTGAGCGACGCCGGGAAACTGCGGTTGTACTCGGGAGTGACGACGACGAACGCCTCGGCCTCGTCGACCAGCCGCGCGAACCGCTTCATTTCGGACGTCGGATGCTCAGGCAGTCCTGCGGGCAGGTCGAAGTCGACCAGGTCGAGCACTTCGGTGACGAGGTCTTCCCGGTCTTCCGCCCGGCCGGTGAACCACTTGCCGACGGCCTCCCCCACCCGCCCCTCGCGGGTGCTTCCGATGATCACCGCGACCCGCAGTGGACTGGTGTCCATGACCGACCTCCTCTCGCTTCACCCCTTGGGCGCGAGAAAGCCGCCGGACATTCGCTAGATCGGATCTAGCGGGCGCCCGGCGGCTTCGGTCGGTGATCTCGCTACGCGTCCAGCGCGATCGCGATCGCGCCCAGCAGGGACGCGTCCTGGTCGAATTTCGCCGAGACCAGTTCGGGCGGGAACGGCACGGCTTGGGCGAGCCGCTCGCGCAGCGCGGGCAGCAGGATGTCGGCCGAGCGCACCAGTCCCCCGCCGACGGCGATGCGCTGCGGATCGAGCGCGATGGCGAGGTTCGCGACGTGCATCGACAGTTCGTCGAGCGCCGCGCCGACCAGTTCCTTGGCCTGCGCGTTCTCCCTCGCGAGGCCGAACAGTTCACCCGCGGTCACCGGGCGGCCGAGCAGCACACTCGCCCGGCCGCCCAGCCCACGCCCACCGACGGCTTCCTCCAGCGGCGCCGCTCCGCCGGCGAATCCGTCGGTGTCCTGCGGTGAGAGGAGGTTGTACCCGATCTCTCCCGCAGCGCCGTTGGCGCCAGCCAGCAGCCGGCCGCCGACCAGGACCGCCGCGGCGATCCCAGTCCCCAGCGAGAGGAACACCGCCGGATCGGTGTCCGCCAGCGCTCCCCACCGCCATTCCGCGAGCGCCGCCGCCTTGGCGTCGGTGCCCACCTCGATCGGCACGCCCTCGAACTCGGCGGCGACGAGGTCGCGCAGCCGCAGTTCCTCCCAGCCCGGCACGTTGGGCGCGAGCAGGATGCGGTCGTCCAGCACGATGCCAGGGCTGACCACGCCGATCGCGACGAGCCGGTCCGCCGCGCCTTCGTCGGCGAGCAGTTTCCGCGCCGCGGCGAGCGCGCGGCTCACCACCTGCCCGGCGCCCGCATGCGCGTCGGTGTCCAGCCGCCGGGTGACCAGGAGGCTCCCGGCCCGGTCGGCCAGCCCGATCGCGACCTTCGTGCCGCCGAAGTCGATCCCCAGGATCAGGTCTTCCCCCGTCACTTCCCGTTCCCCTCTGCCGCCCCCGCGAACGCTTCCTGAATCACCTTGGGCCCGAACGGCCACACGTGTTCCGCCTTGGCATAGGCCAGGAACGCCGCCACGCCGAGCGCGATCCACCCCACGGAAAGCCCGATCGAAAGCCAGGTGGCGGAGAAGTAGATGTAGACCCAGCCGAGCAGCGCGATGATCGTCGGGATCGGGTAGAGCCATTGCCGGTACGGCCGCTCCAGCTCCGGCCGCCGTCGCCGCAGCACGACGATCGCCGCGACCTGCGCGAGCGACTGGATGAGGACCAGCACCGTCACCGCCGCGTTGATCACCGCGGTCAGGGTGAACAGCGAGCCGATCGCGGCGATGACCCCCATCGTCAGCACACCGGCGGTCGGCAGGTTCAGCTTCGGGTGCAGCCTGGCGAACACCGGCAGGAACACCTTGTCGCGCGCCGCTTCGAACGGGACCCGCGAACCACCGAGCAGACCGGCGAACACCGAACCGATCGCGGCGATCACGATGAACACGGTGATGACCTTGGCCGCTCCCGTGCCCCACGCCTGCTCCAGCACGGTGGAGGCGACCGAAGTGGCGTTCTTCAGTTCCTCCAGCGGGATCGAGCCGAGCACCCCGAGCTGCAGCAGGAAGTAGAGGCTCATGATGCCGAGGATCGAGAGGATGATCGACCGCGGCAGCGTCCGGCCGGGGTCACGCACCTCGCCGCCGAGGTAGGCGCTGGTGTTGTAGCCGAGGTAGTCGTAGATGGCGATGATCAGGCCGGCACCGAGCCCTGCCCAGAACGCGCCGCCGTCGAACGAGAACGCGCCGGGCGTGAAGGCGAAGGCTTGCGCGCCGTCGAAATGGGTGAAGGCCGCGACGATCACCGAGAGCGCGGCGAACAGCATGATCCCGAACAGGACGGTGGTCAGCTTCCCGATCTCGCCGATCCTGCGGAACAACGCCAGCACGATCAGCACGATCACGCCGAGGCCGATCACCTTGCCGAGCGCCGTCGTCCCGCCGTCGTCGGCGACCCCGGGGACCAGGTACCCGAGGTACTGGACGAGCCCGATGATGCCGGTGGACATGATCAGCGGGATGAACAGCACCGCGCTCCAGGCGAACAGGAACGGCATGAGCCTGCCGGTGCGGGAGCCGAAGGCCTCGCGCAGATAGACGTAGGTGCCGCCGGCGCCGGGGAGGGCGGCGCCGAGTTCGGCCCAGATCAGGCCGTCGGCCAACGCGATGACCGCGCCGATGAGCCAGCCGAACATGGCCTGCGGGCCGCCGAGCGTCACCACCATCGCGGGGATGGTGACGAACGGGCCGATGCCGCACATCTGGGTCATGTTGATGGCGGTCGCCTGGAGCGGCCCGATCTTCCGCTCGAGCCCCGGCCGCGGGGATGAACTCAAAACGCGCCTCCCTCTTAGTTAGTAAAGTTTCTTAACATAATTTGAGGTGTGTCGGAAGGCCGGTCCGCAAAGTTGTCGTGCTCCGGTCCACCCGGAATTGCCCGAACGGGCCAAGCCAGGGCGGCGTCTTACCCCGGAAGGGACGTCTTCACCAGGGACGGCAAGGTCCGTGAAACGGCTGATCGGGCCGGGGCGTTCGCGGAACTCGCGACCAGCTAGGACCAGGTGGCCCAGGGTCAGCGCAGGTGGCGCTCCAGCCACTCGGTGACCGCTTCGTCGGCGAGCTTCGCGATCGGGAGCTGCGGCGCGGGATCGATACCCGGCTCTTCGGCGAGCGCGTGGGCGAGACCGGGGAGGCGACGCAACCGGACGTCATCGGGCACGGCGTACCCGGCACGCACCGCGTCGACGAGTTCGTCGGCGTCCGCGCGGAACGTGGGGAAATCCTCTTCCCCGCTCACGACCAGCAGCGGAACCTGCGGTTCCCTGGCCGAGATTTCACCCGATCGTGCGACGAAGTCGAGATGATCCGCCGCTTGGTTCGCTTCGTCCGTCCACGAATAGGGCTGTTCCAGCATGGTTTCCACCACGCCGACCAGCGACCGCGCCCGGACGGCGGGGTTGACCAGCGCGGCGGCCCGCACCGGGATCTCCCTGGTGGCCAGGATCGTGAGCGCCACGGCACCGCCGAGGGAACCCCCTACGACGGCCATCCGCGAGGTGTCGAAACCGAAGCGTTCCCGCAGTTCAGCGAGTGCGGCGGGGAATTCCAGCGCCGCCTGCCGGACGAACGGGAGGGCGTAGGCGAGCACCGCGTCACGGACGGCCCGTTCGACCACCGCGTCCATGCTGCCGTCGACCATTCTCGCGCCGCACAACGGCATTCCGAGATACACCCGCCACGCGGGCACCCCGGCCAGTGGCAGCGCGGCCGCGAACGCGGCGTCGGTGCGGGGCGCGTCGATCATGTGCCAGGCGACGACCACCGGCGCGGGGCCGCTGACCTCGGCCGATGGCGGCAGGACGGTGAACGGGACCCCCGCCGCCGTGCCCGTGACCGGTTCTCCCACCGCTGTCCCCCCTCGCGAGCTGTCGATCTCCACGATATCCAGGACGCGGCGGAGGCGGACCTCGTTCCGCCACAAGCGAAACAGTATGCCCGCGGAGTCACCCCGACGCGCCGCGGAGGTGGTTGCGGGCGACCGGCGGCGGCCGAATAGTGTTGCGGCCCGGCCCTTTGGAGGTGAACCGCCCGTGCCCGATGTCGACTACTACGAGGTGCTCGGCGTGGGCAAGGCCGCCTCGGTCAACGAGATCAAGACCGCGTACCGGCGGCTGGCGAAGTCACATCACCCGGACACCGGCGGGTCCGCGCTCACCTTCCAACTGGTCCGCGAGGCCTACGACACGCTCAGCGATCCGATGCGGCGCGCCGGCTACGACGCGGGCGGCCGCTCGGTACGCGCCCCGATCCGCCCGCGCCCGCGGCGTCGCTTCGGCGAAGAACCGGGCTACGAGCCCGAACCGGTCGTGATCGACCCGGACGACCTCGAATGGTGGGAATTCGCCGCGCAGGACGCGCGCGTGCGGCACGGGCGGCGGCGCGGACCCGGGCACACCCCGGTGGTGGCGGCGGTCGGCGGAATGGTGCTGGTGCTGCTGCCGGTGCTGACCGGCGTCGGATTCTCGGCCCCCACGCTGATCGTCTGGCTGATCCTGACCGCCGGGACCGCGCTGCTCGTGCAACGACTCGCCCGCGGCTACCTGGCGGCTTCCCGCGCCAAGAACCGGTTCGCCGCCGAATTCGGCGAGAAACGCGTGTTCGGCACCCCCGGTGTCGAGACCGACGAACTCGCCGAACGGCTCACCGCCGACCTGCTCGAGCGCTACCTGACCCGGCTTCCCGGCGCCCGGATCTTCCACGGCCTCTCGTGGCCGGACTCCGTATTCGCCGACGTCGACCACGCCGTGCTGTGCGGTAAGCGGCTGGTGCTCATCGAATCGAAGCTGTGGCTGCCGGGGCACTACGAAACCGATGACGACGATCGCCTGCTGCGCAACGGCCGCGCCTTCCGCGGTGGCGGGAGCAGGCTGACCGAAAGTCTCGCCGAATACCGGCGGCTCCTGCCGGGGGTCGCGTTGCGCGGGGCGATGATCGTGTACCCGAGCCGGACCGGTGAGATCACCACGGATCTCGAGGATCCCTCCCCCGCGCCGCCGATGACGCCGGAACAGTTCCTGCACGAGATCGGCGGGTGGCTGGCGGCGGAGCCGTCCACTGTGGACTCGGCGACGATGCGGGCGGTGCGGGACCGGGTAGTCGGCACCGCCTGAGCCGCCGCGAGCACTCCAGCCCCGCCGGGTGTCGCGAAAGCCACTTTCGCAACGTTGAAGGTTGCGAAAGTGGCTTTCGCAACCTTGTGCCGAGATGCGCAGACCCTCCCAAAACCCCTCAGGTGTCGCGAAAGCCACTTTCGGGACACCTGATGTCTCGAAAGT
>NZ_JBHVKW010000090.1:0-36122 GCF_042797905.1 Amycolatopsis sp. NPDC057786 | reverse complement strand
TCGGCCAGCCGCTGGACCTGCGCCTTGCCGGTCTGCGCGTCTTCGACGAGCTTCGCCATCTGCGCCAGCTGCGTGTCCGCGCCGACCCGGGTCGCGCGGACGACGAGCCGTCCGCCCGCGTTGACCGTCGCGCCGACCACGGCGTCGCCGGGGCCGACCTCGACGGGGACGCTTTCGCCGGTCAGCATGCTCGCGTCGACGGCGGAGCTGCCTTCGGCGATGACACCGTCGGTGGCGATCTTCTCGCCCGGCCGGACCACGAACTGGTCGCCCACGACGAGCTGGTCGACCGGGATTCGCTCTTCCTTGCCGTTCCGGAGAACGGCGACATCCTTCGCGCCCAGCTCCAGCAATGCCCGCAGCGCGGCACCGGCCCGGCGCTTGGACCGCGCCTCGAAATAGCGTCCGGCGAGGATGAACGTCGTCACCCCGGCGGCGACCTCGAGATAGATGTTGCCGTCACCGGCCATCCGCTCCACGGTCAGCTCGAAGGCGTGCGTCATTCCCGGCGTTCCCGCGCTGCCGAACAGCAGCGCGTACAACGACCACAGGAACGCCGCCAGCGTGCCCATCGAGATCAGCGTGTCCATGGTGGCCGCGCCGTGGCGCAGATTCGCCCACGCCGCCTTGTGGAACGGCCACGCCGCCCACACCAGCACCGGCGCCGCCAGCGTCAGCGAAATCCACTGCCAGTAGGTGAACTGCAGCGCGGGCACCATCGCCAGCAGGATCACCGGCACCGACAGCACCGTCGAACCGATCAGCCGCTGCCGCAACGGCGCGATCGGGTCGGCCTCCTCACGAGCCTCGTCCGGGCCGGTCGTCTTCTCCTTGGCGGGCACGGCGGCCGAGTATCCGGCCGCCTCCACCTGCTCGATCAAGCGCTGCGGCTCGACGTCGACCGGGAAGGTGACCTTGGCCTTCTCGGTGGCGTAGTTGACGGTCGCGGTGACGCCGTCGAGCTTGTTCAGCTTCTTCTCGATGCGCATCGCGCAGGACGCGCAGGTCATTCCACTGATCGCGAGTTCGACTTCGGTTGTCCGCGTCTGGTCCACGTCGGATGTCATCGTGCTCACTCCCTTTCGACGCTCGCGTCAGCCGTGTCCGCCGTGGCCGTCATCGGCCGCCGGGGGTGGGGTTTGGTTCTGGGTTGTCGAGGGAGCCGGGGCCGGGGCGGGTGTGCCTGTGGTGGCGACGGTGAACTCCGCTGTGCGGACCTTGCCCTGATGCTGGAAGTCCAGGAACAGCCGGTAAGTGCCGTTCGACGGGACTTCGGCGAAGAAAGTCACCGCTGGGCCGGGTTTCGTACGGCCGTCACCGGGTTCGCCGTCCGGGTGGACGTGCAGATAGGCCAGGTCGCCGCCACGCAACGCCACCAAGTGCCCGTAAGCGCCCAGATACGGCTGCAGATCGGTCACGTCACGGCCGTCCTTGGTCACCGTCAAGGTCACCTTCGACGACTTGCCCGGCGTCAGCTCGCCGTCCAGGCGGACCTGGTAACCATCGACGTCCGCGACGCGCGACGGCTGGTACTCGGCGGGTTGGAAATCTCCGGCGGTGGCGATGTCGACACCGAGTGTCGAGGCCGAGCCGCCCGTCGGCTTGAAATCGGCGAAGACGCGGTAGCTGCCGGCCTGGGGAAGGGCCAGCGGGACACTCCACACGCCGTCGGGCGCGAGTTCGGGATGCACGTGCTGGAAACCGGCCGTGTCACGGCGGACGACGATGAGGTGCATCCGCTTTTCGTGTTCGACGTCGTAAGCGGTGACGGGCTTGCCGTCGGGGCCGAGAATCTTGAAGGAGAAGGGTTGGGTCGTGCCCGCGGTGAGCGTCGTGGTGGTGGGCGTGAGGGTGTAGCCGCCCCTGGACGACGCGAGCCCGCCGGGCTCGTCGGTCGGCGCCGCCTCCGCGACGGTGCCGCTGTGAGCGTCCCCATGCCCGGCGTCCTCGCCGCCGGGAAGGCCGGCGGCGCCGGCGAAAGGACCGACAGCGGTGCCTGCGGCCCAGGCGCCACCGGCGACCAGGGCAAGCGCCACACCGTAGGCGGAGAGCTTCGCAACTGTGTTCATCGTGAAGTCCTTAGTGCGGGCCGTGGCCCGCGGTCATGGAGCCGGACCGCGAATCAGGCGGTCAGCTCGTATCCGGCTTCTTCGACGGCCGCGCGCACTTCGGCGACCTCGGGTTCCTGGGAGCTGGTCACGGTCACGGCGCCGGTGGGCAGATCCACCCGGACGTCGGTGACGCCCGCGATCTTGCCGACCTCTTCGGTGACGGACCGGACGCAGTGGTCGCAGGTCATACCGGTGACGGTGTAGGTGCTTGTGGATTCACTCATCGTGGTTCTCCTTCGATTGTCGGTGCGCGGTCTCAGGAACGGACCAGGCGAGCGATCACGTCGCTCGCTTCCTTGATCTTTTCGTCGGCTTCGGTGCCACCCTGGGCGATGGCATCGGACACGCAGTGCCTGAGGTGCTCGTCCATCAGCCCCAGCGACACCGACTGCAACGCCTTCGTGGCCGCCGACACCTGCGTGAGGATGTCAATGCAGTACTTGTCCTCTTCGACCATCCGCTGCAGACCTCGGATCTGACCCTCGATCCGCCGCAGCCGAGTCACGTACTCGTCTTTGCCTTGCGTGTATCCGTGCATCTCGACCTCCTGACACGGACTCTACATACCCTAGGGGGGTAAGGCAACACGCATACCCCCGTGACGTATGCCACCACCCGCTGCCACGGCAGCCACCTTCGACGCACCACCCCTGACCGGGCATGATTGGGGCGTACACGGAATCCCGACTCGAGGAGTGAGCGTGGCCGATCACGGCGACGACAAGGAGCGCCAGCTCAAACGCCTGCGACGCGTCGAGGGGCAGATCCGGGGCCTGCAGAAGATGGTCGAAGAGGACAAGTACTGCATCGACGTCCTCACCCAGGTCTCCGCGGCGACCCGCGCCTTGCAGTCGTTCTCCCTCGAACTCCTCGAGCGGCACATGGCGGGCTGCGTCGTCGAAGCCGCCGCGAAAGGCGGCACCGAGGCGGACAGGAAGATCCGGGAAGCCTCCGAAGCGATCGCGCGCCTGGTGCGCTCCTGACTTCTTCAGCACGACCAGCGGGCAGGTGACCATACGTCACCTACCCGCTTCCTATTCGGCCTCGACGACCGCCCTGGTCGCCGTGAACCCGGTCCGAACATGGGCACCGTCGCAAAACGGCTTCTTCGCCGAATGCCCACACCGGCACAGCAGCTGGGTGCGTCCGGTCAGTTCGTGTTCTTCGCCGTCGTGGTCGACCAGCCGGACAGGCCCCTTCACCTGATATGGCCCGTTGTTCACGACCTTGATGACGACGGCCGGTTCGGTTCCGTTCTCCTCGGCCATCGACGTCAGCCGACCACCTCGTAGCCCGCTTCTTTGACCGCGGATCGCACCAGTTCCGCGTCGACCGGCCCCTCGCTCACGACGGTCACCTCGCCGGTCGCGACATCCGCGTCCACCTCGCTGACCCCGGCGACACCGTTCACCGCCGTCGTCACCTTGCCCAGGCAGCCCGAGCAGGTCATGCCCTTGACCGCGTACACCGTGGTTTCCATCAGCTCTCACCCTTCGGTTCGACAACCCGTTCGCGGCGATCCCTTCGCCGTCACGCCGCCACACTAACATTACCCCCGTAGGGTATGCAAAGAGGCTGTCGTCCTTGTCCCACAACAAGGATTGAATACGCAGGCCGCACCGACAACGAACAACGTCTCGACCACGCAAGTTCTCAGGTCATTTCCCACGAACATGGACGAATGCCGGACCACAACCGACGAAGAAATCTGCTGCTCACGGCGGAACCACGGCCTCAACCGAGCCTCTAAACTGCGCTAGTGACTGGAGCCGTCGGACTTCCCGCGGCGGTGCATGCCGCCCGTGGTGTCGTGCTGGCCGTCGCAGCCGCGTCTCTCGGAATCACTGCTCATATTCTCGGCGACGGCACGGTTCCCAATGCCGGAATGGCTCTTCTCATCGGCGGCTTGGCCGGTTCGGCCGGGCTCGCCTTGGCCGATCGATGCCGAGGCGTCGTCGCAGCGGTCGGCGCGCTGACGGCAGCACAGCTCATCCTGCACGCTGTCCTGCTGGTGCCCTCACGCGTGACTCACTCGCATGTCGCGCCTGTTCTCACCGAGCTGGACCCGACCGTCGAGTTCAGCTCGCAGGTACTGGCGATCGTGCTGCTCGGGGTCCTGCTGACCCAAGCCGATACGGCCGTGCTGGCGCTGTGCGGACTCGTATGGCGAACGCTGTGCTGGGTGGCGGCACCACCAACCCCGCCACGCGCCTTGCCTTGGATCCCAGTCGCGCGTGCGGTCGTGCCGAGTACTGCGACAGAAGTCCTTCTCCGTCGCTCACGGCCACGTCGCGGGCCACCTGTCCCACGCTGAATTACGTCCCGGACCGTCGCGGCTACTTGCGCGTCGGGAACCCATCGCACCTACGGCGATCCGGATTGCAGTGATCGAGCCTCCGCTCCGCGGCGTCTCCCCGCGTCCGAACGCACTCGCGAAAGACTCAGCGAAAGGTTTCTCCATGCCCGGCAACCCGGCATCTGCCGACACGACCCGAAGACACCTTCCCGCCATCATCAGCCAGGGCAAGCGGTTCGCCGTCACTGCCGAAGACATCCTCCAGCGCGCCCTGGTCGCCGCCGGGCTCCGGCAGCCCGAATCGAAAATCTCCGCGGACGCCCAGAACTACTGGCACAGGTCCTCCGGCCCCCGCTGGTCCGCCGACTCGCATTGGCAGGACTCATCGGCGTTTCGCGGCAACGACCTGTGGGAAAAGATCGGCCAGGAACACCTCGCCCTGTTCGAGGCAGGTGCTCGCATGGCGGAGTTCACCCGCCCCTGGAAGCGAGTCGTCGAATGGGGTTGTGGCGGCGGCGCCAATGCCGTGCGCTTCGCTTCCCGTGCCGGTGAGTTCATCGGCGTCGACATCTCCACCGAGTCGCTCACCGAATGCGGCAAGCAGGTCGCGAACGCCTGCGACACCCCGTTCCTGCCGGTGGCCATCGAGGTGGCGGAGCCGGAGGCCGCGCTCGACAAGATCGACGGGGCGTGCGATGTGTTCCTGTCCTTCTACGTCTTCGAACTGATCCCGACCCCGGAATACGGTGAGCGATTGCTGCGCATTGCTCACGAAATCCTCGCACCGGGCGGGCTGGCGCTGATTCAGATCAAGTACGACGACGGTACGTGGCGCACCAGACCGCGTCGGCGGTCCTACGCGAGAGGCCTGGCGGACATGACGACCTACCGGATCGAGGAGTTCTGGCAGATCGCTGCCCGCTGCGGTTTTACTCCGAAAGCGGTTCACCTCGTGCCACAGAACGAACTCGACGAGCGCTACGCGTATTTCTTCCTGACCACCAGCTCGCCAGACCGGTGAGCCCAGGTGCGGTCCATCGCCGACAGCCGGGATGGACCGCACCTGGTCGTCAAGGACGCGTGGCCGCGGCAACGAACAGCGGAATGGCCACGAACAGGCGTCCGACCTCGGCCCTGCGAGTTTGGTCGGCGATCCAGGTGTCGGCTTGACCGCGATCGATGGCGCCGACAGCACAGGCCGACTCTGCGAACCCTGTCAGCATCGGCACCATCAGCCCGTCGGTGAAGGTCGCGGTCCGCACGTCGATCGTGACGTCGACGAATTCGCTGTCCAGCAAGAGGTTGCGGTAGCGACGGGCCGCTCGCGGACTCGGGATGCTGCCGGCCCGGGCGTGAACGATCGTCCGCGTCAGCTCGGGGTCGTCGGAATCGATGACGAAGGTGTCCCAGTCCTGGCCGATGAGCACGATCCGGCCGCCTGGGGCCAGCGCGCGCCGAGCTTCGGCCATCGCGGCAGCGGGATCAGGGACGGCGTGGAACACCTTGTCCGCCCGGTACCCCTCCATCGAACCGTCGTCCAGCGGCAACTCGCCAGCGGTGCCGAGGCGGAACTCGTGTTCGGACCAGCGCTGACGGGCAACCGCGATCATCTGCGGGTCAGGGTCGATCCCGACCGCACGCATGCCGCGGTCGCCAATCTCGGCGACCGCGCGACCTGCGCCGCACCCGACATCCACGACCGCCTGCCCGGGAATCAGGGTGAGGAGGTCGTAGGTGTGGGAGCGCAACTCGGCGGCGCCGGGCAGGTTGTCGACGACGTCCAGCATCCGGATCAGGGAGTCGGTCGCGTTGTCAGGCTGGGTCGTCTCGGGCTGCGTGTTCGTGTCGTTGGACATGACCGCCATGCTGCGACTTAATGTGGACATGAAGTCAAGCGCTACGGATCTGGGCATCGGCGACGTCGCACAACGGTTCGGACTGGCCACCCACGTGCTGCGGCACTGGGAGTCGATGGGCCTGCTGGCCCCGGCCAGGGCCACCGCGTCCCGCCGCCGCTACGGCTCCGACGACATCTACCGGGTCGCGGTGATCCTCCGGGCGAAGGAAGCAGGGTTCGGCCTGGAGGACATCCGCGAGCTGTTCGACGCACGGGACCCAGCCGCCCGGACAGGGCTCCTGCGCCGACACCGCACCGAGTTGGCCGCGCGGATCGCCGCGGCGCAGGCTTCCCTGGAGCTGATCGACTGCGCCTTGGACTGCGACCACGAAGACATCGTCAGCTGCCCGCATTTCCAGGCTGCTGTGACTGCCCGGCTCAACCCGCCATCAGCGCCGAACGCCCTGACCTGAAGCGCTCCTGTCGTTCGTCCGCCCGGAGCGGCCACGCACCTCGGCCACACTGGCCAGAGTACTGGGAAATCTGGGGCGCATCGCCGCCCTGGGCGACCTGACCGGCCTGATGATCTCCGGAGTATTGACCGACTTAGCCGTGGAGGCCGTCATCGACAACGCGAATCCGATCGTCCTCGCCGTCGCGGCGCTCTTACTGTCCATCCGAATCGTCCGGAGCGTTCTCTCGGCCCTCCTCGGATAAAGCAAAAGGAACGCCGGGATGCCCGTGATCCCGGCCACGATCTCGGGCATGTCCGCACCTGACGGTAGGTCTTCTAGCGGGTTCGCCACGGAGGTTTGCGGTGTAATACCCAGCCAGCGCCGTCGGTCGAGTCGTGCTACCGGGCTCCGAACAGGTCGGGCCGTGTATCGCCGCCATCAATGTTTTGTCGGACCCTGTCCGTCGCATTGACCACGAGCGTGTCCCGTGGGTGACGTGCATCGAACGGCCTGAAGCGAAGGAGGTGGGTGGAAATGGGACACTCACCGTCCCTTTTTCCACCCACCCCCTCACTCAAAATCACCGCGCCACCTTTACTTACCCGTCAATCCGCGCGCTACTGGACGGCAACCTCAGACAGTGCGGACGCAGGCGCACTGGCCCGCCGCGAGCGTGCCCTCCGCGGCCTTCGCGGCTTCCCGCGTGGCGACCTCGGTCCCGCCGTAGGCGACCGCGACCGCGGCGCGACCTCCGACCTCGGCCTTCCCGGTGCGTGGCTGGACCGCCACTACCGTCCGCTCTCCGGCCTCGACCTTCTCGTCGCGCGGCCAGACCGCCAGTGCCGTGACAGCTCCGATCGCCGCCAGGCCCGCCAGCACAGTCCAGGTGGTCGTGAAGCCCGCTTGCGTGGCGACCCAGCCGGCGATGGGATAGGTGACCAGCCAGGCCAGGTGGGACAGCGAGAACTGGGCGGCGAAGACCTGGGGAATTCCGGCGGGATCGACCGCCCGGCGAAGCACCCGGCCGGTCGGCGTGATGATCAACGCCATCCCGCCGCCGATCGCCACCCAGATCACCCCGGTCGGAAGTGTCGCGGCGATGTCCGCGGCGGACATCGTGACCGCCGCGCCGACCGCGAGCACCAGTACCGCGGCACCGATCAGCATCACGAACCGGTCCGCCACCCTGTCCAGGACACGCGGGAGGACGACGGCCACCAGCAGCGTCCCCGTTCCGGACGCGGCGAGCATCCAGGCCACGTCGGATTGGGACCCGTCGAGAACGTCGCGGACGTAGTTCACGGTATTGACGACCACGATGGAGCCGGCGGAGGCGACCACCAGGTTCAGTGCCATGACGCCGCGCAGGCTCGGAGTTGCCGCGAAGGTGCGGATCCCCGCCAAGGCCCGGTCCCAGGCGTTCGCGTGCGAGCTGGGGCGCGCATTGGGGATGCGCGTGGACAAGACCAGCAGCGCGGACACGCCGAACCCGACGGAGGTGCCGAGGAACAGCAGGTTGAAGGACATGAAGGTGAGTGCCACAGCCGCGAGCACGGGGCTCAGCAGACTCTCCATGGTGGAGGCCACCTGTGACGCGGACAGCGCGCGGGTGTAGTCGGCCTCCTTGGTCACGATGTCGGGGATAACCGCCTGAAAAGTCGGGGTGAATGCCGCTGACGCGGTCTGGAGAACCCCGATAAGGACGTAGATGTGCCACACCTCGGTGACAAACGGCAAGGCGATCACCACCAGAGCACGCACCACGTCGAGGATGGTGAGGAACAGGCGCCTGGGCAGCCGATCGACGTAGGCGGCCGCGAGCGGTGCGACGACCACGTACGCGACCATCTTGATCGTCAATGCGGTGGCGAGAACCGCGCCGGCACGCGGACCGGCGAGCCCGTACGCGAGCAGCCCCAGTGCGACGGTGGCCAAACCGGTACCGAACAGCGCGATGATCTGAGCGCTGAACAGCCGCCGGTAGTCGCGTATCGCGAACAATCCCATGTCCGTCTCCTTTCGGGCAGTCACTGCCGCATACGATCTCAGGTACCCCCCAGGGGTATAGCTTCTGGATTGTTTGTATACGGGGCGGGGGTATAAGTCAACCCCCGATCGCGGACGCCCGGCCGTCACGAGCCACTTGTGTCCGGTACGCATACCCCCACGGGGTAGTGAGGGCTAGAACACATTGAACTTCGATCACGTTGCTGGCACTGTTCCTGACATCGGACAGGACACCCCCTAGGGGTATGCGGAAGGGATTGCGATGAACACGGGAACGCACCACGCACACCAGGTTCACGGCCACCACCGACACGGCGGTGCGGGCGCCGCCGCGGAGGGGCTGCAGATCGCCAAGGACGGCTACGTCCTCGTTCCGGAGACACCGCGGCTGACGGCGGGGGAGGTCGATTACCGGTTCCGGATTCTCGGGAAGGACGGTGCTCCGCTGACCGCCTTCGCCGCGACCCACGAGAAGAAGATCCACCTGATCGTCGCCCGCCGGGACCTCACCGGGTTCTGGCACCTGCACCCGGTCGAGCTGGGTAACGGTGTTTGGGCGGTTCGGCTGAACTTGCCGGAGGCGGGTGAGTACCGGGTGTTCGCGGACTTCTGGCCGGAGGGGGCGGAGAAGGGGCTCACGCTCGGTGCGGACCTGGCCGTGGCGGGCGCCTACGAGCCGCGCCCGGTGCCGGAGCCGGCCGCCGTATTCGAGGTCGGTGGCTACG
Source organism: Amycolatopsis sp. NPDC057786 (assembly GCF_042797905.1). Taxonomy (NCBI): domain Bacteria; kingdom Bacillati; phylum Actinomycetota; class Actinomycetes; order Pseudonocardiales; family Pseudonocardiaceae; genus Amycolatopsis; species Amycolatopsis sp. NPDC057786. The sequence goes on along the minus strand of NZ_JBHVKW010000090.1, from coordinate 26,691 downwards.
AGGTCGGTATCAAGGGCGACTTGCGGCCCGAGGAAGCCAACCAGCTGGTGCTCGCGGTCCACCGCGACGGTGAACCGGTCACGGACCTGCAGCCCTACCTCGGCGCCTACGGGCACCTAGTCGCACTACGGCTGGGAGACCTCGCGTACGTCCACGTCCACCCTGACGGCGCCCCCGGCGACGGCGAGACGCAGCCGGGCCCGGAGATCGCCTTCCAAGCCCACGTCCCCGGCCCGGGAACCTACCGGCTGTTCCTGGACTTCAAGCACGAGGACGTGGTCCGCACCGCCCAGTTCACCGTTATCGCCGAGTAACCCACGGGGCTACGGCATGTTCTGGTGCCACCAAGTCAACCTGCTCGTGTCCATACGCTCTGCGCGTGCAACGAACCGAATGAGCCCCGCGGGCGCGCACCGACAGGGGAACCCACCAAACTGGGAGCAACTCGCCTGCGAACGACAACGCGACTCCGCCGACCGTAAAGCGGCGACCGCCGTCTGTCACTTGCCCGCATCGAGACCACACCGTTACGCCCGGCTGGTGGTATCCACTGGCGCGTTCTCGCGACGAACCACCGCTACGAGAGTCCGCGAAGTCCTCGCGCCGACGCGAAGGTGCTTCCGCAGGGTCTCCGCGGAAATAGGGCGCTGGCAGCGTCGCCAGTGTTCCGCGTCCGCCTGACGCGCCCGCGCCATGAGTTTGTCGTCAAACTCAGCGGTTCCGCAGGCTACGACTGCTCCCACCTCCACGTCACGCTGGACTGCCGAGTCCTCAGCCTGCTGGTTCATGCTGCTGTGCACAGAGTCCGCAGACGAAGACAAGGACGACTGCGCTGATCCGGGATCGGCATTCACGGCGCTCAGCGCTCGAAGGAGGCCAGGACCCGATTCACACACCCCGATTAGCAGGAGCGGGCCGACCGAGTCGAACGCGGCCTTACCCCACTGACCAGCAAACACCGGATCGGCGACGTTCAACAGCAGAGTCACCAAGCTCGCCGCCAACAGCAGACGTCGCGCCGGGCGCAGCACCTCCTCGCTGGCCCCGGACAGCGCCAGGTGCCGCGTACCGACGAGCAACCCCAGCACCGTCAGGTCAACAGCAGGCGCCACCAATGGCGCCACGAACGCCGGCACTTGCAGCTTCAGTGCCAAGTTGAGGACATTCCCAAACCCGAACAGGAATGTAAGCCCGATGACCAACCCCATCGTGATAGTGACAAACCGGGCAACCGTCTGCGAACTGGCGCTCATGCCGAGCCCCCGCCTGAGCCCGGAAGCTCGAAGCTCGCATCGACCGTCAACCTGCCGACGAAAAGTCCCTGGTCAGCCCCGTTCCCATCCTTTGGCAGCCCTGCCGAGGGCACACAGTTCAACCGCGCGTTCCATCATGCCGGTCATACTTCGATGACCATCCTTCACATCCACACCTTGAGTGCATCGATCTCGCGGCCCCGTGCGACCGGATCGAAGCCGTCCTCGCTCAGCCGGCGGGCCAGTCGATCACGCCGGTGATCTCGTCGCCGTCGGTGTTCACGGCCGGAGCTCTGCTTCGGTGATCCCGGCGGTCGCGGTTGACCAGTCCCTGGCGAAGGACATCGTGCGTGATGAGCCGTCCGCGTTCGCCGTCCAGTCGCACGGTAGGCGTAAGACGCGTGCGTACGGGCGGATCACGCGTGATCGGAGCCGTAACACGAGAAATCATCCGATGACCCGGAAGAATAATCGCGGAGAATTCGCCGAGCCGTCTCCGGAATACACGGGGACGTATTTCACCGAGCGGTTTATGGGCTTCCTTCCGTCGACGGGTCCGAGTCCAGGTTGCGTGGCTTCCGCGCTCCCGTCAAGCGACTTTGCTTCCGTTCGGCCGAACGACGACGGACAGTAGCGAGAACACGGGACACCGTCGAACACCCAGGCGACGCCGGAACCGCCGATTGCGACCAGCGGACCTTGACAACCCCTCGCACCAGCTCGAATATTAAAAAGGTTTGATATTCACCAAGTGTTCTGGGGGCTGGAGATGTTAAACTGGCATAAGGAGAAAACTGCGGACGGCACGCAGATCCCCGCGGCCAGAAGGGAAGACGAGTGGGTCGCGGCCGGCGCGGAGCCGCCGCTCGGTGAGGTCGTGGAGGTCCCGCTCGACGAGTTGTCCGTGCGGGACAGCCCGCGGGCGGCGGGCGTGGATCCCGCGTACGCACGGGTGCTCGCCGAGACGGACGCACCGCTACCGCCGATCCTCGTGCACCGTCCCACGATGCGCGTGATCGACGGAACGCATCGGCTTCAGGCGGCGAAGCTGAGGAACGCCACCACGATCAACGCGCAGTTCTTCGACGGCGACGAGCAGGCCGCCTTCATCCTCGCCGTGAAGGCGAACATCGCGCACGGCTTGCCGCTTTCCCTCGCCGACCGCAAAGCCGCCGCCCGCCGGATCCTCGGTGCCCGCCCCCACTGGTCCGACCGGGCGATCGCGGCGGTCACGGGCCTTTCCCACAAGACGGTCGGCAAGTTGCGACGGCGTTCGAGTGGGGAAGTTCCCCAGTCGAACGCCCACGTCGGCCGCGACGGCCGGGTCCGCGCGCTGGACCCGGCACAGGGCCGCCGCCGCGCCCACGAGCTGATCACGAGCAACCCGTCCGCCTCGATCCGCGAGATCGCGCGCGGCGCCGGCGTTTCCCTGGCGACCGCGCACGACGTGCGTCACCGGCATCGCCACGGTGAAGAGCAGGCGGCACGCGCCTCGGCCAGGCCGCGCGCCCGTCCGGCCGACGGCGGTGATCCCACGGGGGCGGACACCCAGGCGGCGGTGGAGCGGCTCCGGTCGGACCCCACCATCCGCTACACCGAGTCCGGCCGCACCCTCGTGCGGCTGCTGGACGGGCATCTGAACGACCGCGACAAATGGGACCAGGTCGCCAGGAACATCCCGGAACACCGGCTGGAGCTGATCTCCGAACTCGCCAGGGCGCGAGCGGAGGACTGGCGGCAGTTCGCGGAACTGCTGCAGAAGCGCAAGCGCTGACCTGACGTGAAGGGGGCTTTCCACGCACGCGATGCGCGGAAAGCCCCCTTCACGTCGTTTCACACTGATCATTTCGTCGCGTAATCACCGAAGATCGGTCTCGCGGACTGTTGCGGACCTCGGAAACTTCGGGCAACAATGGTTCCCATCGCCCGCATGGACGGATGTCGGGGCGTACTGGGAGGAACGACAGCGAGCACACTGGGGTGACTTTCGCTGTCACGATCATCGAATGAACCGCCGCGTTTCGAATGCGGCGTGATCACCATTCAGCATTCATCCATCCGTGCCTTCATGCGCGGATTCAGCAAAGGGGACACATGAACGCGGAAGACGCGCGGGCGGAATTGCGTCAGCAGATTTTCTCCCTTCTGACCGAGGTCGCGGGCGGCGTTCTGGAAAACCAGACCATCGAAGCGGACACGGAGTTCCCCGAGACGGGTATGAGCTCCATCGAGTACCTGGCGCTCATCGAGAAGATCGAGACGAAGCTCGACGTGTTCATCGACCTCGAAGAGAACGAGGATCTGACCACTGTGGACAAGTTCTGCGACTACCTGCTCGAACAGGTGCCGTCGGCCTGAGGCAGCACGATCGTCCACCCCCCTGACAAAGGATTGAGATGAACACAACGGCTTTCGGCTGCTTCCTGCCTCCCTTCCACGACCCTTCGGTCAGCCCGCACGCGTCGCTGAAGCGCGACATCGAGTTGTGCGGCCTCGTCGACGAGCTGGGTTTCGACGAGATCTGGCTCGGTGAGCACCATTCCAGCGGCTGGAGCACGCTCAGTTCCCCGGAAATGCTGATGGCCGCGCTGGCCCGCGAGACGCGCCGCATCCGGTTCGCCACGGGGGTCATCCCGCTGCCGTACCACCACCCCTTGCACGTCGCGGAACGGATCACGCTGCTCGATCACCTCAGCGCCGGCCGGGCGATCCTCGGCGTCGGCACCGGAACCTACGTCCACGACATGGAAATGGTCGGGGTGGACCCGGCTTCGGTCCGCGACCATTTCCGTGCGGCGCTGGGAACGGTGCAAGCGCTCCTCAACGGCGAAACGGTCAACACGACGACGCCGTGGTTCACCGTCAAGAAGGCCGTGCTCCAGCTCCAGCCGCTGCGGGGTCCCGGCACCATCGAGACCGTCGTCGCGTCTTCGCTGAGCCCGGCCGGAATCGAGCTCTTGACCGACACGTCGACGACCCCGACCGTCCACGTGGCACCGCCTTGGGGCGCCATCCGGCCCGGAATGGACCCGGATCCGGTGGGCGCGCTGATCGAGCGCGTCGACGCCTACCGGAACAAATCCGAGGGCGGGACACGGATCCGCTGCAACGTCTTCGTCCACATCGCGGACTCCCCCGCCGCGGGTGTCGAAGAACTGCTGGAAGGCTTTTCCGCGCTGCGCCGCGGCCTTTACCGCAACACCTTGGGCATGCCCATCCCGGATTCCCCGGTCGCGCACCGCAAGACGTTGCAGAACCTCGTCGACACGGGCGGGTTCATCGTCGGGGACGCCGCGACCTGCGCGGCCCGGATCCGCGACCTGATCGACCGCGTCGGGGACCCGGTGTCGCTGAACTTCTTCGTCCCCAGGTGGATTTCGCACCGCGCGACGCTCGACCAGCTGACCGCGCTCGCGCACGAGGTCGTGCCCGCACTGGCGGGTGGATACGAGGGCACCGCCGAGTCCATCCGGCTCACGTCGGAAGAGGCCGCCCGCCAACTGAAATCCCGGACCGAGCTGGTCGGCAACGGAGGTGACAAATGAGCACCGCGCCGGTGAAACTGGACTTCAGTTCCGACGAGTTCCTGGCCGACCCTTGGCCCATCTACAAGGAGCTCCGGCGTTCGGATCCGGTGCACTGGTCGGCGGCGTTCAACGCCTTCCTGGTCACCAGGTTCGAAGACGTCCAGGCCCTGCTGGCGGACCGCGAGGTCGGCAGCGGGTTCCCCATGCGCAGCAGCCGCCGCCTGTTCGGCCGGACGTTGCTGGACACCGACGGGCCCCGCCATCGCGATCTGCGGAAGCTGTTCATGCCGCTGTTCGCCGGTGCCTCGGTGAAACGGCTGCGCACCGAGATCCTCATCCCCGCGGTGGACCAGGTCCTCGACTCGATCGAGGCCGAAATGGGCGCCAAGGACGAGGTCGACGTCGAGTTCATGGAGCGGGTCGCGGTCGGAGTGCCCTACGCGATGGTCACCCGGCTGTTCGGGCTGCCGCCGGAGGACGCCGCCTGGCTTCGTCCCCGGGTGCTGCCGCTGGCGGGGGCGATCGAGTTCCCGGCGACCTCGCTGGATTCGGCGCTCGCGGCCAAGGCGGAGCTGATCGACTACCTCAAGGGCAAGCTCGCCGACCGCCGCGAGGGCGGCCGGATGCCGTTCCTCGACCTCGTCTTCCCGCCGGGCGAACCACTCGACGAATCCATGCTGGGTACCGCCACGCTGTTCCTCCTGGCCGGCACCGAAACGAGCGTCGCGACCATCGGCAAGATCATGTACGCCGTGCTGGCGCACGATGTCGACCTGTCGACGCTGGCGGACCAGGAGTACCGGACGCAGGTGGTCCGCGAGACCCTGCGGTGGGAACCGCCGAGTCACACCATCCTCCGGTACGCGACCAGGGACCTGAACCTGCACGGAGTCGACGTTCCGCGCCGGTCCGCGCTCCTGCTGTCGCTGGGCAGCGCCAGCCGCGACGAGAACGCGTTCGAGGACCCCGATTCCTGGCGCCCGGAGCGGACAGACCAGCGGCTGCTGGCGTTCTCGTCCGGTCCGCACACCTGTCTGGGCATCCAGCTGGCGCTGGCGGAGTTCGACACGCTGTTCGAGCGGTTGTCGCACCGGTTCGGCGGCGTCCGGCTCAGCGGTTCGCTCGACGGCGTCCGGCCGGGTTTCTGGCGGCTGCGGGAACGCGGCCACATCTTCCGGCGGCCCGACCATCTCCATGTCCGGCTGGAGCGCAAGCGCGCGGGAAGCAGCGAGGCCGATGCCTGATGCGTTCACCGCTCCCTACGATCTGACGACCGAGCTCGCGGACGAGCCGTCCGAGTACCGGCGCGCGAAGGTGGTACTCGCCGCGTTCGCGGTGACCCTGTGCCGGTGGACTGCGGCGACCGAGGCCGCGATCTCGGTCGCCGGAAGGGTGATCCGGGTCCACGTCGACGACAAGGCGCGCGTCGAGGACTTCCTGGATTCGGTCCACCCCGTCGGCGTCGCCGAAGACGGGCCGGTGGATCTCGTACTCGCTTCCCTGCACACGGATCTGCGGTCCGGGGAGGTCAGGTTCGCCGGCGCGGTGCCGGACGCCGAGCACGGTTTCGTCGCCGACGTCGCCACCGCGGTGGGCGAACTGGCCCACCTCGACGGTTCGCTGGAGGACGTTCGCTGTATCGCGCCGGAACGCCTCCGGATCCTCGACGCGCTGGCCGGCACCGACGTTCCACCGGCGAGCATCGAAACCCTGTTCCTGGAACAGGTGCGGCTTCATCCGGACCGGGTCGCGGTCCGTGACGCGAACGCCGAGCTGACCTACGCGCGGCTAGCGCGGGCGGCCGATCGGTACGCCGAAGTCCTGCGGCGTACCGGGGTCCGGCCCGGTGACACGGTGCTCGTCGCGACCAAGAGGTCGGTCGGCGAGATCGTGGCGCTGCTCGCGATCATCCGCGCCGGAGCCGCGTACGCGGGTTTCGACGACGACGCGCCGGAAGCCCGGATGGCGCGGATCATCGGCAAGCTGGCGCCCGCGGCGGCGGTGGTCGACGCGGCCACGGCCGGCCTTCCCGTCCTGCGCGGGCTCGACCGGGTCGACGTCTGGGCGCCTGGCGGGGAAATCGACGCGGATCCCGAACCGGCTCCCGGCCTCGACGATCCACAAAGGACGGCGTACATCGCGTTCACGTCCGGCTCCACCGGTGAGCCGAAGGGCGTCGTAGTCCCGCATCGCGCGGTCACGCGGCTCGCGCGGACGGCCGAGCTGCGGACGCGCCCCGGCGACCGGGTCCTGCGGATGGCACCGCTGGCCTTCGACGCGTCGACGTACGAGATCTGGGTGACCTTGCTCAACGGTGCGACCCTGGAAGCCTTTCCCGGACGGCTTCCGACGGTCAGGGCGCTGGAGAAGTTCTTCACCGAGCGGGAGGTCTCCGTCGCCTGGCTGACCGCCAGCCTGTTCCGGCTGGTCGCCAAGTCACGGCCGCAGGCGCTCGCCGGGTTGCGCTGGCTCTTGAGCGGCGGTGAGGTCGTACCGCACGACGCGGCGGCCCAGGTGCTCGACACCTACCCGGGGCTGGTGCTCACGAACGGCTACGGCCCCACGGAGAACACCACGTTCACGACCACGCACACCGTGCGCGGCAGCGCGGAGATCGACGGCCCCCTGCCCATCGGCAGGCCGATCGCGGGCACGAAGGTCTTCGTACTCGACCGGAACGCCCGCCTCGTGCCGCCCGGCGGCGTCGGCGAGCTGTACACGTCCGGAGCGGGCCTGGCCGACGGATACCTGGACGACGAGACCGAAACGAAGCAGCGCTTCGGCCGCTTCTCCCCCGACGTGGACGAACGCCTGTATCGCACGGGTGACCTGGTCCGGCTCGACCCGGACGGCGACGTGGTCTTCCTCGGCCGCGTGGACAAACAGATCAAACTCGACGGGCATCGCATCGAAACCGAGGAGATCGGCACCATCCTCGCCGGTCACCCCGGTGTCCGCGACGCCGTGATCGTCGTTTCCCGGCAGGAGGACCAAAGCCCGCAGCTCGTGGCGGCCATCGTCGTCCACCCCGGCGAAGACACCGGACCTCGCGCTCTGCGCGCGTTCCTGTCGCGGCGGCTGCCGAGCTACGCGTTACCCGCCCGCTGGGTGGTGGTCGACGAGTTCCCGCTGACCCGCAACGGGAAAGTCGACGAACAGGCCCTGATCGCGAACGCCCGATGAAGGAGAAATCGATGAGGTTGTCGCTCGGGCAGGAGCGGCTGTGGCTGGTGCAGCAACTCGACCGGACCAGCGCCGCGTACAACATCCCGATCGTCTTCCGGTTCCACGACGGTGTCGACTTCGCCGTGCTCGACCGGGCGCTCGGCGCGCTCGTCGAACGGCATCCGGTGCTGCGCTGGCGGTTCGTCGTGGACGAGTCCGGGACGCCCTCCGCCGTGCCGACACCGGGTTTCCGCATCCCGGTGGCCCGGCGCACCGCGGAGGACGACGACTGGCAGAAGCACACGGCCGATCTGGTGAGCGAGCCGTTCGACCTCGCGGCGGCGCCGCCGATCCGCGCGATGGTGGTCGAATGCGCCGACGGGTCGGCGGTGCTGTGCGTGGTGAACCACCACATCATCACCGACGGCCGGTCCATCCAGATCGTGACCGAGGACGTCGTCAAGCTGTACCGCTCGGAGACCCTCGCGCCCCTCGAAGTGACCTACGAGGAGTACGTCGCGGTGCAGCGCGCGGCCGCCGTCTCGGTGGCGGAGCACATCGACTACTGGCGGCGTGAGCTCGACGGCTACGAGCCGCTGCGGCTGCCGACGGACCGGCCGCGATCGGGCAACCCCGGTTTCGCGGGCGACCATGTCGATTTCGAACTCCCCGCCGAACTCACGAAGGCCTTCAGTTCCTTCGCGCTGCGGAACCGATGCGCGCTGTCCAGCGCCGTGGCCGCGGTGTTCCAGGCGCTGCTGGCCCTCCATTCCGGACAGGAGGACATCACGATCGGCACGGTGCTGGCCGGTCGTGACGACCGCCGGTTCGCCGACGTCCTCGGCTTCTTCGTGAACACCGTGGTGCTGCGCGCGCGGATCACGCCGTCGATGTCGTTCCGCGAGCTGCTGAAGGTGGCGCGCACCAAGATGGTCGACGCCTACGCGCATCAGCAGGCGCCGTTCGACCAGGTGGTCGCGGAGGTCCGGCCGGAACGCGACGCCGGGCGCAACGCGATCTTCGACGTCGTGGTCGTGCACAACGGCGAGCTCCCCGCCGACGGCGAAGGCGAGATCTCCAGCGTGCACTGGGCCGGGGTGGCGACCCGGTTCGATCTGGAACTGGTCACCCACGTGCAGGACGGCAGATTGCACGGCTCCTTGGTCTTCCGAACCGGCCTTTTCGATCGCTCCACCGCCACCCGGCTCGTCGGCAGGCTCGTCCGGCTGGTCGAGCACACGCTGGCGCATCCCGACGAACCGATTTTCGAGGCCCTGCGCGGACAGCTCGACTACTGGCGCAAGCAGCTCGACGACGTGCCCGCGGCACTGGAGCTGCCTGCCGATCGCGCCAGGCCGCCGGTGGCGTCCTATCGCGCCGGCTCGCTCTCCTTCGACGTGGACCCGGGAATCCGTGAAGTGGGCGGCCGTCACGACGCCACCCTGTTCATGACGTTACTGGCGGCGTTCGACGTCGTGCTGTCCCGCTACGCGCGCACCACCGACGTCACGGTCGGTGTCCCCGTGCCCGAGGCGAAGATGCTGGTGCTGCGCACCGATCTTTCGGGCGATCCCACCTTCGCGGAGCTGCTCGGCCGCGTGCGGGAGACCACGCTCGGCGCCTACGCGAACCAGGACGTCCCGTTCGAGCGCCTCGTCGAGGAATTGGCGCCACGACGGGACTTCAGCCGCACACCGCTCGCACAGGTCGTGCTCCGGGTGGTGGACGAGCCGTTGCCGGAAGTCGCGCCGGTCGGCACCCGCTCGGAACCGTTCGATCTCGAATGCCTCGTTTCGGACCGGGACGGGGTACTGGAAGCGCGGATCGACTACAACGCCGAAGTGTTCGACCAGGTCACGATCGAACGCTTCGCCCGGCACTTCCGGCGGCTGCTCGCGTCCGCCGAACCGGAGCGGCCGCTTTCCGCTTGGTCGATGATGGACGACGCCGAGCTCCGGCGGCTGACGGAGGACTGGAACGACACGGCCACGGAGCTGCCGTCCCCGGCGACGGTGCCCGCGATGTTCGCCGCACAGGTGCGCGACCGTCCACAAGCGACAGCGCTGGCCTGCGGCGACGATTCCGTGACGTATGAGGAACTCGACGTCCGGTCCAACCGGCTCGCGCACCGGCTGCGCACACTGGGCGCCGGGCCGGGGACGGTCATCGGCGTCTGCCTGCCCCGCTCCACCGGCCTGATCACCGCGTTGCTCGCGATCCTCAAGGCCGGCGCCGCGTATCTGCCGATCGACCCGGAGTATCCCGAGGAACGCCAACGGCTCCTGCTCGCCGACGGCGGGGCGCGGCTGGTGATCACGACCGACCTGCTCGGCGATCCCACCCTCGGCCAGGAACCGGCGGCCGCGCTCGGAACCGAGGTGGCGCCGCGCGATCTGGCCTACGTCATCTACACCTCCGGCTCGACCGGCCGGCCCAAAGGTGTCGAGATCGAGCACCGGTCGATCATCCGGCTGGTCACCGGGCTGCCGGAAGGCGTCCTCGGCCCGGACGAGGTGGTCCTGCACGCGTCGGCGATCTCCTTCGACGCGGCCACCTTCGAGATCTGGGGTGCCCTGCTCACCGGCGCGACCTGCGTCATCTCGGCCGAGCGGGTGCTCACCGCCCGGCCGCTCGCGAAGGTGATCACCCGGCACCGGATCAGCACGGCGTGGCTGACCTCGTCCTTGTTCAACCACGTCGTCGACGAGGACACCTCGGCGCTGACCGGGCTCCGGCATCTGCTCGTCGGCGGCGAGGCGCTGTCCGTCACCCATGTCCGGCGCGCCGTCGCCGCGCTGCCCGGTACGAAGTTCTTCAACGGGTACGGCCCCACCGAATGCACCACGTTCGCCACCTGTCACCCGATCCCCGCCCCTGTTCCCTGGAACGCCAAGGGAATCCCGATCGGCCGCCCGCTCGGCAACACGCGTGTGTACGTCCTCGACGAACTCGGCAGGCCCACCCCGACCGGGGTGCCTGGGGAACTCCACGTGGCGGGTCCCGGTGTCGCACGGGGCTATCGAGGACAACCGGAACTCACCGAGGAACGGTTCGTCGACGCCGCCGGCGACCGGCTCTACCGGACCGGGGACATCGTGCGGCACAACGCCGACGGCGATCTCGAGTACCTCGGCCGCGTCGACGACCAGGTCAAGATCCGCGGCTTCCGCATCGAACCCCGCGAGATCGAAACCGCGCTGCTGGCCAGGCCGGAGATCACCCAGGCCGCCGTCATCGCCCGTGAAGACGGCTCGGGCCAGAAGCGGCTCGTCGCCTATTTCAAGGGCACGCTCGACGAAACCGCACTGCGTACCGGACTACGCCATGAACTGCCGGAGTACATGGTGCCATCGGCGTTCGTGCCGCTTCCCGAACTCCCGTTGACCATCAACGGGAAACTGGACGTCCGGGCGCTGCCGGAACCCGAGGACGACCTCCGGCGGGACGAGGCCGCCCCGCCGCGCAACCCGACCGAAGAGAAGCTGGCGGCGATCTGGGCGCAGGTCCTCGGCCGCGAAACCGTCGGCAGGGACGAAAGTTTCTTCGACGTCGGCGGGCACTCGCTCAAGGCCGCGCAGCTCGCCGTCCGGATCGGGGAGACCCTGCGGATCGACCTGCCGCTGCGGACGCTGTTCGAGCGGCCCACCATCGCGAAGCTGGCCCAGGAGATCAACGGCGAGCGGCAAGCCGCCGTGCGTTCGTTCGATCCCCAGGCCATGGTGCGTGACATCCTCCCGGAACCGCTGCCGCCGCGTGAGTCCGATGCCGTCTCGGACATTCTGCTCACGGGTGCCACCGGATTCGTCGGGGCGTACCTGGTCCGTGAGCTGCTGACCCGCGAGAACGTGCGGGTGCACTGTCTCGTGCGTGCCGACGGCGAACAGCCGGGGTGGCAGCGGCTGCGCGAGAATCTGGACCGCTACGGCCTTTCCGGCGACGTCGACGAGAAGCGGATCAGCGTCGTTCCCGGCGATCTCGCGGCACCCGGACTCGGGCTCACCGACGCGGTGTTCGCCCGGCTCGCGGGTGAAATCGACCTGATCTGCCACAACGGCGCCTGGGTCGACGCGCTCTCCAGCTACGAACAGCTCGAAGGCGCCAACGTGGGCGGCACGCGCGAACTGATCCGGCTGGCGGGCACCACCCGGCTCAAGCGGCTGCAGTTCGTGTCGACCATTTCCGCCGGCGAGGAGAACGGCTCCCGCAGCGGATACGCGGAGACCAAGGCGCACGCGGAGCAGCTGATCACCACCGCGTACGAACGCGGGATGCCGGCGGCGATCTACCGCCTGCCCCGGATCGTCGGGGATTCGCGGACCGGGCAAGGGAACACGCGGGACATCATGCTGCGGGTGCTGCGGAACATCCTCGATCTCGGCGCCGCGCCCGACACCGAGATCGAGGAGCCGTGGATCGCGGTGGACGAGACGGCGGGCGCGCTCGCCCGGCTCGGCCTGGACCGGCTGCCGGACGGGAGCCGGTTCGTGCTGGCCAGCGAACGCCCGATGCGCCTCACGTACCTGGTGGGGCTCCTGCGGAGCGCCGGTACCGAGATCGGCACCCTGCCGGTCGTGGACTGGCTCTCGGCGCTCGAAGCGCGTTCCCCCGAGGAACACGCCATCCTGAAGCTGCTCTTCGGATCCCCTTCGTCGAGCGGCCTGCCGAGCAGCGAATTCGAGCCCGTCGTCGTGCCGGGCCCCGACGACGGCGCGCTGCTCCGTTACGTCGACCGAATGCTCGTCCGGACCTCCGCAGAAGGGCTGTCGCGAAAATGACCAGTGAGAACCGGCCGTCCCTGTACCGGTCCATGAAACTGATCCGCGAGTTCGAGGAACGCTGCCTCGCGATGGCGATCGACGGCGAGATCGACGGCGGGATCCACCCGTACATCGGGCAGGAGGCCGTCGCGGTCGGCATCTGCGCGAACCTGACCGACCGCGACGGCATCACCAGCACCCACCGGGGACACGGCCACGTACTGGCGAAGGGCGCGGACCCGCGCCGCCTGCTCGCCGAACTGCTCGGCACCCTCGAAGGGTTCAACAAGGGCCGCGGCGGATCGATGCACGCCGCGGACATGAAGCTGGGCATCCTCGGCGCCAACGGAATCGTCGGCGCGGGTGGCGCGATCGCCGCCGGCGCCGCGTGGGCGGCCAAGGCCCGCGGCGAGTCCGAGGTCGTCGTCAGCTTCTTCGGTGACGGGGCGATGAGCCAGGGTGTCCTGCTGGAAGCCTTCAACCTGGCCGCGATCTGGTCCTTGCCGGTGCTGTTCGTCTGCGAGAACAACCGGTACGCGACGAGCCTCAAACTCGAATCGGGGCTCGCGGGCGGCGCCGCCCGGCGCGCCGAAGGCTTCGGGCTGGTTTCGCGCAGCGTCGACGGCATGGACGTCGAAGCGGTGGAGAGCGCCGCCGCCGAACTGCTCGAAGGGGTTCGTGCGGGGCGGGGCCCGGCGTTCCTGGAATGCGAGACGTACCGGTTCTTCGGGCACCATTCCGTGCTCGAACTCCTGGGCGTCGAGTTCCGCGATCCCGACGAAGTGGCCCTTTGGCGCCAGCGGGATCCGATCCCCCTGCTGGGCGAACGGCTGGGCGCCGACGTCGTCGCCGGGATCGACGCGGCTGTCAAGGAAACCATCGACGAGGCGGTCGAGTTCGCGAAGAACGCCCCGTCGCCCGATCCGAAGGACGCACTGATGTACCTGTACGCGGGAACGGCCGCCGTCCGGCCTGGGGTGATCTTGTGAGCGGGCTTCCTTCGCCGGAGAACTTCGGCTACATGCACGCGATGAACCGCGCCCTGCACGCCGAGATGGCGGCCGACGAAGACGTCTTCCTGCTCGGCGAAGACGTCGGTGTCGGAGCCAGCGGCGTCACTTCGGGGCTCCTGCCCCGGTTCGGCCCGGAGCGGGTGCTGGACACACCGCTGTCCGAACAGGCCTTCACCAGTTTCGGGACCGGCGCGGCGATGGCAGGCAAGAAACCGGTGATCGAATTCCAGATCTCCTCGCTGATCTACCTGGTCTTCGAGCAGATCGTGAACCAGGCGCACAAGTTCTCCCTGATGACCGGCGGGCAGGTCCGGATCCCGGTCACGTATCTCGTGGCGGGCTCCGGCTCGCGGTTCGGCTGGGCGGGGCAGCATTCGGACAACCCGTACAGCCTGCTCGCGCACGCGGGGGTCAAGACCGTCGTCCCGGGGCTGGCCGCCGACGCGTACGGGCTGTTGCGGGCGGCGATCCAGGATCCGGATCCGGTGGCCGTGTTCGCTCCCTCGTCGTTGCTGGGCGCGACGGAGGTGACCTACGCGGGCGAAGAGGACATCGTGCCGCTGGGGCAGGCGAACATCGTCCGGGAGGGCGGCGACCTGACGGTCGTGGCGGTGGGCCAGCACGTCGGGACGGCGATCGAAGTCGCCGAGAGCCTCGCCCACCGGGTCGACATCGAGATCGTCGACCCGCGCACGGTCTATCCCTTCGATTGGGAATGCCTGCGCAAATCGGTCGACAAGACCGGGCGGCTGGTCGTGATCGACGACTCGAACCGGATGTGCGGGCTGGGCGCGGAGATCGTCGCGACGGCGGCCGAAGAATTCGATCTGGTGGCGCCGCCGAGGCGCGTCTGCCGTCCGGACGGCACCGTCATCCCGTACGCCCTCGCTCTCGACAAGGCCCTGGTACCCGGAGCCGGAGAACTGGCGGCCGCCATCAACGCGACGCTGAAGTAGGGGAATCATGGAAACCTTCGATCGCTACCGGCGGACACAAGACGCCTTCGACGCCGTGCTCGCCACCGTGCGGCCGGACCAGTGGGACGCGGCGTCGGCGTGCGAGCACTGGACGGTGCGCGACGTGACAGGGCACGTCATCTGGGGGCTGGAAGTGCTGCGCCACCACGCGTCGGGCCGGGATTTCACCGTGGAGAACGGGCCCGCGGGCTCCGAGAAGCCCGGAGAGCTGGCGGGTGAAGACCCGCTGGCCCGCTGGCGCGCGACCCGGGCGGCGGCCGGCGCCGTCGTCACCGGCGAACTGCTCGATCGGCCCGCCCCCGCGTGGTACGTGGCCAACCGTCCTGATGCGACGGTCGCGGACTACCTGGCGCTGCTGACGTTCGACACCCTGGTGCACACCTGGGACATCGGCTCCGCGCTCGGCGTGGACGTGCGGATGGATCCCGACATCGTCGCACCGTCGTTCTCGCTCGCCCGGCTGATCATCAGCCGTACGCCGGGCACCTTCGGCCCGCGGGTGAAACCGGCGGCGGACGCCGACCCGCAGGCGCGGTTCCTGGCTTTCCTCGGCCGGAAGGCCTGAGTCCGCGGTTTCGCGCGTCCCCAGGTGCCGGAGGGGTTGCGAGAGCCACTTTCGCAACGTTGAAGGTTGCGAAAGTGGCTTTCGCAACGCCATACCCGGCCCTTGAGATCTTGTGGACAGTGGCGAACTTCAGCTCGTGCGGGACTCCCTCTTGACGCTTCCTCGTCGTCGTTATAGCTTCTAACTACAGAAAGAAGCTGTAACGACACATGGAGCCGAGGAGAGAATCATGTTCCGGATCAGCACACGCGCCGCCCTGCTCACAGTCCCGCTGGCCATCGCCGGGGTCCTCGGCGCCACGGCACCCGCCCAGGCGGCGCCCGCTCAGCACACCAAGCCGACTTCGCTTACGTGTCAAGGAAAAGGCATCGACCGGTCTGCCAAGGTGCACTATCGGACCGAGATCCTCGTCAAGGCGCCGCTGCGCACCATCTGGAACCTGCAGACCGACGTGGAGGCGTGGCCGTCCTGGCAGAACCCCGCCATCCCCGTCACCATGAAACGTCTGGACCCCGGCCCGCTGCGCAAGAATTCCCGCTTCCAGTGGACCATTCCCGTCCCGCCCGGCATGCCCTACCCGCCCGGTGACGCGACCATCGTTTCCACCGTCCGGCAACTCCAGCCCGGCAAGTGCGTCCGCTGGACCGGCCCGCTCGACGGCCCCGGCGGTATGCACATCGACGGCGTCCATGTCTGGAACTTCGTCAAGGTCCCCGGCGGCGTCATCGTCCGCACCGAGGAGAGCCACACCGGCCCGCAGGTCGACAAGGACGTGCCCGGCTCCACCGCGATGCTCGGGCAGGGCCTCGAAATCTGGCTGAAGGACCTGAAGAAGGCCGCCGAAAGCCGGTAGTCGACGGGGCAGACCCGACCTACGTCCGAGGCGTGTCGCCCGCCCGGTTCGCCTTATGCTCCCCGCATGGAGATCATCGGGCCGGACGACGCCCTTCCCCCGCGCAGGATCCGGCGGGCCGCGGTGGCGGGCCCGGCGGGATCCGGCAAGACGACGTTGGCGCGAACCCTGTGTGAACGCATGGGGTTTCCGTTCGTCGAGTTCGAGTCCTTCTTCCACGCGCCCGGCTGGACGGTGCGGGAGACCTGGCAGGCCGACGTCCTGGACTTCATCAGCGGCGACGAGTGGGCCATCGAATGGCAGGGCGAGGAGGTCCGGGAGCGGATGACCGAGCGGCTGGACGTCCTGGTCTGGCTCGATCATCCGCGGGCGATGACCGTGGCACGCACGGTCGTCCGGACGCTGAAACGCCGCGTGGGGCGCGGCTCGAAGATCGCCGGCGGCAACGTCGAGGGACCGCTGCGCACGTTCTTCACCGATCGCGACCACATCGTCAAACTCGCCTGGCGTTATCACCCGATCATCCGATCCCGCGTGCGCAAGGTCATCGCCGAGAACCGGTATCCGGACCTCGTCGTCGTCCGCCTGCGTGGTCAGCGCCAGGTCGACCGCTGGCTCGACGGGCCACTCGCCCGGAACCTGCGCTAGCGCGGATTCCGCATACGCCGCACGACGCCGACTTCACTGGCGACTGTCCCATGAGGACATCGAGCGGCCGGCGTTCCGCACGATCATCGCCCTGCCCCGATCCGCCACTCCCGAGGACCTTTCGGGCAGTTCTCGATCACCGGGGTTGTCCCGATCCGCGGCCGGTGGTAACGATACGGGCGAATCAGCTTGTGCCCTACCGGTCCACTGCGGAGCCAGGACGGCCGGTCTACCCTCCGTGCTGGGAAGCCGGGGGTGTTCCGCCTCGTCGACCCTCTCGCATTCTCCGTTCGTGATCCCATCCCAACCAGGCCAAGGCGACGCATGCAACCCAATTTCGACGCAGGTGAGGACTTCGCGCTCCTTTTGGAGCGTGAGGCCAAGAAACTCGAGGAAAAAGCCCATGCCCTGACGGCCGCGTTCACCGCGTCCGCGTCCACTGTGCGGTCCCCCGACGGCTCGGTGACGGTGACGGTCGAAGCCAACGGCTCGCTGAGCGCGATCGAGTTCGGCAACCGGGCCACCGCGCTGGGACCGGCCCGGCTCTCCTCCCTGGTCATGCAGACGGTGCGCGAGGCCCAGCGCAAGACCGTCGAGAAGGTCACCGAGTCGTACACCGAGATCAACGGCGAAGACGAGGCCGCGCGGTTGGTCCGCACGTTCCTGCCGAAGGTGGAGGACGAGGAGGACACGCCGGATACCCCGGAGCAGGACAAGTGGGCTCCGGAAGCGCACCACCAGGATCCGCGTCCGCAGGCGGGATATCGGCCGCCGCCTCCGCAAGCCGGCCCCCCGATGCCGCCGCAGCCCGGCCGTCCCGTGCGGCCGCCGAACCCTCCGGCGCCGCGACCCCGGCGTCCTGCCACCCCCGACGACGATGAAATGAGCCCGTGGTGAGCGGATTCGGTGTCAAGACGGAAGCCCTGAACGAGTTCGCCGGTCACCTCGACAAACTCGAAGACGCCCTGCGGAAGAGCGCCGGCATGGTGGGCGGCTGCGTGGCCGACCCCGGCATCTTCGGCATCTTCGGCGGCCAGATCTACGGCGCCGGCGCGAGCATGCACTGCGGGAAGGCGCGGGACCACCTGAACAAATACTCCGAGAACGTGCAGGAGTTCTCGGACCGGGTGCGCGAGGCCGCGAAGAAGTACGACGCCAACGAGCAGGAGGCGGAGAAACTGATCACCGACGCCGGCAAGGGTATCGACGAGGTGAAGGTCAAGTGAGCGACGAGTACCGCCCGAACGACTTCGGGAACGCCACCGGCACCAAGGCCGACGACTTCAAGGACGAGAACCGCAGCTTCCTCGCGGGCAGCGGGGACACGGCGGGCGCGGGCTTCTTCGATTCCGCGTTCTCACTGAAGAAGGCCGTCGACGACGGCGACAGCCTCAGCATCGGGCTGGCCTCGGCGGGGATGGCGATCGAGATCCTCGGCATGGTCGTCGACCCGATCGGGTCGCTGCTCACCGCCGGGATCGGCTGGCTGATCGAACATATCGTCATCTTCCGCTGGCCACTGGACTTCCTGCTGGGTGACCCGAAGGGCATCGAGGCGGCCAAGACGGCGATCTACAACGAGGGCAAGGCCGTCAAGGAGTGGTCGGAGGATCACGCGGCCGCCACCAAGAAGTTCATGGAGAAGTGGGACGGCGAGGCCGCCGACAAGTTCCGCGCCGACATGGAGGGCGTCGCCGCCCAGATCGACGCGCTCGCCGAGTACATCAACTTCGCGGGCAAGCAGATGGGGATCGCCGGTGCCGTGATCGGCGCGGTCCGCGGCATCGTCCGCGACATCATCGCCATGACGCTGGCGGGCATCCTCAAGGCCGCGATCGTGGCGGTGGCACTGGCGCCCGTCACCTTCGGCGGTTCGATCATCGCGGCGATCGGCTCCATCATGACCACCGTCGCCGTGGCGATCGCCAAGATCGCCAAGCAGATCGCCGACACGGCCAAGAAGCTCGCCGAGATGATCAAGATCCTGGCCAAGACGCGTGGCGCGGCAGACGAGGTCGTCAAGCTGACCCTCGGCGGCGGCAAGATCACGCTGCCCAAACCGAAACCCGCCGGCGGGACACCGATGCCCGGCGGCAAGAAGCCGATCGAAGGCCCGCCGCCCAAGCCGGGTGACACCACTCCGGAGGCCACGCCCAAGCCCCCTCGCGAGAAGCTCAGCGACATGCCCCTCCGGGTCGTGCGCGAGAAGCTGACGAAGGTGCTGGAGGGACGCCCCGAAGCGGCGGACATCCTGAAGCGGTTCGACTACTGGAACAGCTTCCCGATCGGCGACCTGCACAAGCGGTTCCCCAAGGTGGCGGACGCGATCGAGAAGACGACCAAGATCCTCAGCGACCCGACCTACGGCGCTTCGGGCATGGCCGGGAAGACCATCGTCGAGCTGACGAAGGCCATCCCGCCCGCCGCGAACGAGAAGCCGCCGGAGGACAAGGAAGAGCAGTAAAGGCGAAGCGGCCCCGTACCGGTTTCCGTACGGGACCGCTTTGTGCTTTCGTTCGGGTCATGACTGAACGGGTGAACATCTCTTCCGGTGGGGACTTCGAGCGGGTCTTCGGGTACAGCCGGGCGGTGCGGGTCGGCGAGCACATCCACGTTTCCGGGACGACGGCACGGGAACCCGCCCGTTCGGGCGACGCGTACGAGCAGGCCACGGCCGTGCTTTCGATCATCGAGACCGCGCTGCGGGACGCCGGTTCGAGTCTGGTCGCGGTGGTCCGCACGGTCACCTACGTGACCGACATCAAGGACGCCGAACTCGTGGCGCGGGCACACCGCGAAGCCTTCGGGGACGTGCTTCCCGCGGCCACGATGGTCGAGGTCTCGGCGTTGCTCGACCCGAAGATGAAGGTCGAGATCGAGGCCTACGCCATCGAGAAGTAGCTCAACCGCCGTGGTCGTGGCCCGGCATCGGAAGCAGCCGTGACACGCGGTCTTCGGTGCCGGGGGCGACGATGACGAACTGCCCCATCATCCCTTTGTCCTCGTGGCGCAGGATGTGGCAGTGGTACATGTACGGTGCCGCGGGATCCGCGTGGCGGCCGAATTCGACGGCGAGTCTCACCGTGGCCTGTTTCGGCACGTAGACGGTGTCCTTGGGGCCGCCGAGATAGGCGGGTGGGGGCGCGCCGTCGATTTCGAGCACGCGGAACGCGACTTCGTGGATATGGAAGTTGTGCGTGTAGGTCGTGTTGTGGATTTCCCAGATCTCGCGCGCGCCCGCCGCGACGACCTCGTCGATCCGCGTCATGTCCATGTCCTTGCCGTTGATCTCCGAACCGGTCAGCGTCATGCGCCGGACGCGGGCTCCCGGTGGCGCTTCGGGCAACGGCGCCGTGGAAAGGCGAGCCGGCAATGGTGGCACGTCCCGCGGCGGTCCCGCCGCGACGATCTTGAGCAGGTCGAAGTCACCCTCCTCGATGTCCGTCGCCGCCTCGGTCCGCTCTCCCACGCTCCGGAGGATCACCTGTTCTCCGGGGACGAAGGAGGCGACGAACTCCAGGCGTTCGCCGGGGCTGAGGGGCACCCGCCGGACGCCGACGGGGCCGGGCAGGAGGCCGCCGTCGGTGGCGATCACGTGGAACTCGCGCCCATCGGTGAATTCGAGGAAGTAGACCCGGGCGTTCGACCCGTTCAGCACCCGGAAGCGGGTCCGCCCGGCCGGCACCTCGACGAACGGATCGAACGTCCCGTTGACCAGGACGGTCTCCCCGATCAAGCCGAACGTGCCGTCGAACTCCTCCACGAGCCGTCCGTCGGAGTCGAGCCGTTTGTCCTGGAGGATCAGGGGGATGTCGTCCACCCCGTAGTCCGACGGCAGACCGGACGCGGTCGCCTCGGGGTCCACGATCTGGATCATCCCCGCCAGGCCCCGGTAGACATGCCGGGCCGTCTGTTCGTGCGGATGCGGGTGGTACCAGCCGGTGGCGGCCGGTTGGTCGACCGTCCACTCCGGGTTCCACGTGCCGTCCGGCCGGATCGTCTGGTGCGGCCCGCCGTCCATCCGGGCTGGCAGGCGCATCCCGTGCCAGTGCAGGGTGGTCGGCTCGCCGATCCGGTTCGTGACGGCCATCGCCACCCGGTCACCGCGGCGCATCCGCAGCGTCGGGCCCAGATGGTCCCCGTTGATCCCCCACGTGCTCACCCGCTTGCCAGGGATCAGTTCGGTCTCGCCCCGGCGGAGGGTGAGCTCGAACCGGCGGGTACCGGAGGCGTCCAAGTCCGGCGCCAGCAGCGGCGGCACCCGCAGGCGGTTGGCGAACGCTCCCGGCGGATGGGCCGTTTCCGCCGCGCAGCCCGCGACGCCGGCTCCGGCGGCCGCGAGTGCGGCGAGTTTCAGGAAGGAACGTCGGTCCATGACGCGATGATCGCGGGGGGAAGGCATCCGGCACGTCGGCCGGGAACGGTAATCCGGGAAGTCAGACCGGGACGGTAGGTCATCCCGCCGCGGTAGGCGGTTGCCCGTCACGGGCGGACGCGCCGCGGGGTGGGCTCGGCCAGAGTCGTCACCATGAGAAAACTCGTCGCGGCGGCGATCGCCGCCGCCGCCTTCATGACCGGTTCGCCCGCGCTGGCCGAGGCGGGCGGACTCGACCTCACCGTGACCCCGTCGGGCTTCACCGCACCGTCCACCGCCCGCGCGGGCGTCCTCACCCTGAAGGTGCGGTCGGAAGATCCCGCGGGCGCGTGGATCGGCCTCGTGCGGCTGCGTCCGGGGGTCGCGCTCGAAACCTATGCGCGGCACCTGAAACAGGCCATGTCGGACGAGCCCGCGGAGGCGATGGCCGGTGGCCGTGCGGTCACCGGCGACGCGGAGATGTTCGGCGGTGTCGCCGTCGCGGCCGTTCCGGCGGCGGCCGCGATCGCCGTGTCCCCCGGTGACTACCACCTGGTGGATTTCCGCGACGTCGCCGAGCCGGACTTCCTGTCCCGGATCCGCCCACTACGGGTCGGCCGGGGGCCATCGGCGACGGCACCCACGGCGACGGCGGCGATCATCGCGACCGACACCGGGTTCCTCGCGCCGCGTTCCCTCACGTCCGGCGCACCGGTGTTCGTGCTCAACGCTTCCGCCCAGTTCACCGAGGCCATGCTGCTGCCGGTCCGGCCGGGGACGGCACTCGCCGACCTCGACGCCTTCTTCGCCCGCACGGGGCCGAGTCCGTTCACCGGCCGCCCGACGGGGGTCGTGCCGCTGTCGCCGTGGCGTTCGGCGATACTCACCACGGCACTCCCTCCCGGCGAGTACGCGCTGGTCACCTGGGTGCGCGACCTGCGCACCGGGGAACCGCTGGCGCTGCGCGGCGCACGTGCCCTGGTGCGCGTTGCCTGACATCACAGAGGTCTTGATGAGCCTGAGACGCCCCATGACGGCCGAGATCGCGGCCGGGATCGGCGTCGCGGTGCTCGTGGCCGTCTCGGCGGTGACCCGGATCGGGCCGAGCGGACCGGAAGGAACGCTCGGCCCGTCCGGTGCCGCCCTGCTCGTCCTGCTGGCCGCGCTGCTCACCGCGCGCCGGATCTTCCCGTTCGGTGTGCTGGTGGGCGTCAACGCGGTCGTCGCGGCGTGGTTCGTCCTGGACTGCCCTGGCAGGCTGATCACCGTGGCTGCGCTGATCGCCTGCTACACCGTCGCCGCCGAACGCGGCTGGCGGCTCGGCGCCGCGGCCTGGGCGGTCACCGCCGCGGTGTCCACGGTCGTTGTGCACGGAACCCTTGGCGTGACATGGTTCGACGACCGGGCGGTGAACGCGCTTTCGCTGGAACTTGCCGCGGTGGCGCTCGGTTCCGCCGTCCACTATCACCGCGCGTACGCCGCGGGCGCGCGGGAACGGGCGCTGCGGCTGGCCGAGCAGGCCCGGTTGCGGGAAACCGAGCAACGGCTGGAGATCGCCCGCGAACTGCACGACGTGGTGGGCCACACCCTGGTCGCGATCAGTGTGCAGGCGGGCGTCGCGACCCACGTCCTGGCACGGAATCCGGAGCAGGGCGCGGCCGCGCTGCGCACCATCAAGACGATCAGCGACGAGGGATTGGCCGAAGTCCAGGCGCTGCTGGGCCTGCTTCGCGTCGACGGGACCACGGCCGACCGGAGTGGTCTCGCGCGGCTGGACACCCTGCTGGACCTGACCAGGGCGACCGGTGTCCCGGTGGAACTGGTGGTCGGGGGCGAACGCCGTTCCCTGCCCCCACGCGTGGATCTGGCCGCGTTCCGGACCGTCCAGGAAGCACTGACCAACGCGCGAAAGCACGCGCGGCCGACGTCGATCCGGGTCTGTCTGCTCTATGGTGACGACGTGCTGGAGATCGGGGTTCGCAACGACGGAGCGGGCGAAAGCTCACCGTCTCCCACAGGTGGCAACGGGATCACCGGGCTCCGTTCACGGGCCACCGCCTTGGGCGGCACCCTGCGTGCGACTCGGAGCGGCGAGATCTTCGAAGTCACCGCCACGCTTCCCACGCGTGCGGAGAACCTCTGATGCCGATCCGGGTGCTCATCGCCGACGACCAGTCCCTGGTGCGGGCGGGCTTCCGGGTGCTCGTGGAGTCCGAGGAGGACATGGAGGTCGTCGGCGAGGCGGGCGACGGGGCCGCCGCGGCCTCCCTCGCCGAGCGCCTCCGCCCCGACGTCGTCCTGATGGACGTGCAGATGCCCGGCACCGACGGGATCGAGGGTATCCGGCGCATCACCGCGAACCCGGAGCTTTCGGCGGTGCGCGTCCTCATTCTCACCACTTTCGACACCGAGGATTACGCGGTCGCGGGCATCACCGCGGGCGCGAGCGGCTTCCTGCTCAAGAACACCGCGCCCGACCAGCTTCTGCACGGCATCCGGGTGGTGGCGGGCGGCGAAGAGCTCCTCGCCCCTGGCCTGACCCGCAGGCTGATCGCGCGGCTCGTGCCGCCCGCGTCGCCGACCGTGGACGACACGGTCTTCGCCGAACTCACCGCCCGCGAACGGGAAGTCGTCGCCCTCGTGGCCGAGGGGCTGAGCAACGCGGAGATCACCGCGCGTCTGTTCATCAGCGTCGCGACGACCAAGACCCACGTCAGCCGCGCGCTGAGCAAACTGGGTGCCCGCGACCGGGCTCAGCTGGTCGCCATGGCCTATCGCCACGGCCTGGTCAGCCCACCCGAGCCCGGCCGGTGAACTAGACGCGGTAGGTCACGTGGACCGCCTTTCCCGCGGTCGCGCTCACCTGGGTGAGCGACGCGGAATCCACGCCCTCGAACAGGCGGGTGCCGCCGCCGACGATCTCGGGCACGACGTGCAGCCGCAGTTCGTCGACCCAGCCACCGGCGAGCGCCTGCTGGACCACCGAAGCCCCTCCCGCGATCACGACGTCACGCCCGGCCGCCGTCTCCTTCGCCTGCCGGAGCGCCGCTTCGACACCGGTGACGAACGAGAACCGCGTCGGCCCCTTCACCAGATCCGGGCCGGGGCGACTGGTGACGACGTAGACCGGCATCCCCCAGGTCCCGTCCTCGCCCCAGAGCCCGATTCCCACGTCGAACAACGTCCTGCCGATGACGAACGCGCCGGTGTTCTCGAACATCACGCGGGCCGCCGCCTCGTCTGCGGCGTCCGGATCCTCCATGCTCCACGCCGTGAGCCGCTGTCCCGCGGTCCCGAACGGCGCGTCCACACCGACACCCTCGCCCGCCACGTACCCGTCCAGCGACGGGCTGATGTCGACGATCGTCTTCCCCACCGGGGCCTCCCTTGTCCGTTTCCCCGATTGTGGGCACGGGGGCGGGCGCTCACATCCGTCCACAGTGGTACATCCGCCCGTACCTCATGGGGATGACGGTCACCTCCCGAACGAACCGACCAGCGCCTCGGGAGTTTCGCGCGTCGCGTAGAGCTGCCAGAAAGCGTCGGCGAAGACGTCCGGGTGGACCACCTCGGGCTCGAAATCCAAGGGGCTCGCGGTGAGCGTCCGGTGTGGCACACTGCCCTCGATCATCGCGCCGACATTGACGGCCCCGGCGTAGACGCCCTTCTCCGCGAGCACGGCGTTCAGGTTGTGGAAATAGTTGCGCAGCGCGGCCTGCGCCATGCCGACGTTGCCGAGGAAGGGCGCCGGGTGCAGGCCGGATTGCCCGGCGGTGAACAGGATCGCGCCGTCGCCGCGCTCGGTCATATCCGGCAGGACGGCTCGCACCAGCGCCACCGCGGACACCAGGAAGCGATCCAGGATGAGGCGGAGATTCTCGGGGTCCACGTCGAGCACCGGCACGATGCCCTCGCCCATGGTCCCGCCGCCGGGGTTGAACGCCACCGCGTCGATCCGGCCGACGGCGGTGACGGCGGCCGCGATCTGCGCCGGCTCGTAGACGTCGGCGACGAACCCGCTCGCCTCGATGCCATCGCGATCGAGCTCGGCGACGAGCGCGTCGAGGTTCTCGGTGGTGCGCGCGACGAGGGCGATACGGAAGCCCTCGCGGCCGAAGCGACGCGCGAGGGAAAGGCCCAGCACCGGTCCGGCGCCGAAGATCGCGAGTGTCTTGGTCATATTGTCCTCCTGAAGACTTAAGTTGAGGGTTGTCTCAACTTATACCCGTAACTTGAGGACTCCTTCAACTTGACTACGATGCCGCCATGACCAAACCCCTGCGGAAGGACGCCCGGCGCAACCGCGACCTGCTGGTCGAGGCCGCCAGGGGGCTCTACGCCGAGCGTGGCCTCGATGTCGCGCTCGAAGAGATCGCCAAGGCCGCGGGCGTCAGCATCGGCACGCTGTACAACCACTTCCCCCAGCGCGCGGATCTGGTGAACGCCGTGTTCGCCGACCGGACCGAGACCGTCGCGAAGCTGGCCGAGCACGCGCTTTCCCTCGACGACGCCTGGATCGGTTTGACCTCCTTCGTCGAACGGGTCTGCGAATTGCAGGCCGCCGATCGCGGCTACAACGAACTCGCCTCGACCCGTCCGCCGCAGACCGAAGACCTCGAACACGGCTACGAGCTCATGACCCGGATCGTCGAACGCGCCAAGGAGAGCGGCGACCTGCGAGCGGACTTCACCCTTGAGGACATGGCCTTCGTGACCTGGGGGATCGCACGCACCGTGGAGGCGACCGCGGCCGTCCGGCCGGAGGTCTGGCGCCGCCATCTCGCGCTGCTGTTCGACGGGATGCGGGCGCCCGCCGCGAATCCGCTGCCGGAACCCCCGCTGCTGCCAGGGGAAATGGCCCGGATCATGAGCGGCTGCGGCTGAAGGCAACCCTCCGCCCCTCCGGCGCGTGTTCACCCTGGAGGGATCCCATGAAGTCGAAACCGTTGCTCATCGCGCTGACACTGTTCGTGACCACGGCCTGTTCCGGGGAGCCACCGCCGTCCCCCGCGACGGTCACCGTCACCCCGCCGTCCTCGGTGCCGCGACCGCCTGCCGGGCCGGACGCCAAGACCGTCGCCTGGCTCGATGGGGTATGCGGCGCGGTGTACGGCTACATGAAGGCCCACGACGAGCACTCGCGCAACCAGCGGTCGGGAACGGAAGTGACCCGCGGGGCACTGAAGGAAGATCTCGGAATTCGCGCGGGTTTCGCGGCCAAGGTCGTCGACGACCTGACCGCGCTGCCCCCGTCACCGATTCCTGGCGGCGACACGGTGAAGAAGTCCCTTGTGGACCAGTACGCCGCCGCGAGGGACGCGGCGACCGCGGGCAAGCAGCGGTTGGAGAAGTCCGGGAACGAAGCCGCCATGGACGCGGCCATCAAGGCGATGGACGCCACCCAGAAACCGCTCACGGACACTCCCGATCTCCTGCCCGCGCTCAAAATCGAGACGCCGGAGCTCATGGCCGCCGCAGCGGAGGCCAAGAAGTGCGCGCCCGCTTGAGGACGGTCCACTCGGGGCAGTCCGCGATCGTGTCGCGAAAGCCACTTTCGGGACATCACACGTCGCGAAAGT